>QFNK01000393.1 GCA_003240795.1 Micavibrio aeruginosavorus
GTTCAGCAGCGCCTTCACGATCGCGAGGCCAAGACCGGTGCCCCGCACCTTATGCGTCACATAAGGGTCCGTCAAACGCGACGGATCATGTCCTTTGGGAAGTCCGGGCCCGTTGTCCGAAACGCAAATAACGACATGACCGTCCGCCTTGTCCATCGTGATAAGGACGTGAAGCTTTCCGGAAGCCGTGCCGCTGTCCTGTATCGAATCCGTCGAATTGACAATAAGGTTGGTCAGAGCCTGCCTGATCTGCTGCGCGTCGCACATTACATTCAAATCACCGCACATGTCCGTAATTTCGAAATCAATCCCCGGATGCGCTTCTTTTTGAAGAACCAGTGTCTGGCGTACGTGCAGCGGCAGGTTTTCTTCCTTCAGCACGGGCTCCGGCATCCGCGCGAAATTCGAAAACTCGCTGACCATGCGGCCGATGTCCCCGACATGGCGGATAATCGTATCGGTACACTCGGCGAATGTCGCCGGATCGCTTTCTATCTCTTTCATATACTTGCGCTTCAGGCGCTCCGCAGAAAGCTGGATCGGCGTCAGCGGATTTTTGATCTCGTGCGCGATACGGCGCGCAACATCCGCCCAGGCTGAATTTCTCTGCGCCGCCTGCAACTCCGTAATATCGTCGAACGTCAGAACCGCGCCTTTGACTTCTTCGCCTATACGGTCCATCGCGATGCGGACAAGCAAAGTCCTGCGCGACATGTCCCTCGACAGCATCGCAACCTCGCCCTGTATGATTTTACTGCCGCGCGTCCGCGCCTGCTCCAGCAGCGGAACGATATCAGGAACCACTTCTCCAACATCCTGGCCCGTCAGTTTTTCCTGCGCCACGCCGAACAGATCGGATGAGGAAGCATTCGCCAGCGTAATAATATTCCTCTCATCTATACCGATAACGCCCGACGTCACACCCGCAAGAACCGCTTCGGTAAAGCGGCGGCGCTGGTCCAGCTGCCTGTTCGCATTGATCAGCTCCGCCCGCTGTTCTTCGAGCTGCGACGTCATACGGTTGAAGGATTTCGCCAGGTAATCAAATTCCTCGATCTGGTCGCCGCCCTCAACGCGCGCGGTCAAATCGCCGGCGCGGACACGGTCAGCGGCCGTAATCATCGACCCGATCGGCGTCACAAGCTGTCTTGCCAGAATAATACCGAACCATGTTGCCGCCAGAAGGAACATAACCGCAACCACGATGAAGATCAGCGTGATCGTCACCATCAGCGATGAATTCTTCGCCGCCAGAAGCGTATACGCGTTCCCCGCCTTCTTCGTTGTTTCAAGTTGCGATAGCACCACCGGATCAACCATGCGCCCGACGAACAAATAAGAGTCCACGAAACTGTTCAATTTCACGAGAGCCCGCACCCGGTCTTCATATTTACCCGTCATAACGACGACATCGCCGTCCCGC
>QFNK01000394.1 GCA_003240795.1 Micavibrio aeruginosavorus
TTGTAGCTCAGGACGTTGGTGTTGAAGAATTCTGGCGCGAAAGGCCTTTGTCTGTTAGCGAAGGGTGCTTGTTCCCTCAATGGAATCATCTGCGCGGAACTCATCAGAAAAGAACGACACTTTTGTTGGAGGCCCATGAGACAAGCCTGCTAAAGAATGCGGCACGCGCGCACAAAGTAACGCTCAATGTTCTGATGCAGGGTGTATGGGCGCTGGTTCTAAGCCAGTATCATAAGAATAAAAAAGATATTGTCTTTGGATCTATGATGTCTGGCCGTTCGGAAACATTGAAAGACGTAGAAGATATGGTAGGCATGTTTATCAATGCTCTGCCTATCCGCGTAAGCTTAGATCCAGAAACTAACATAAAAGACTGGTTCCAAGGAATTCAAGAAGAACAATCAAGAATATTGCAGTACCAGCATACATCATTGGACGATATTAGGAGGTGGAATTCACTTCCAAAGGATTCTAGCTTGTTCGATACAATGGTAGTTTTCCAAAATTTTAAAGGGCATGAGAAAGTTAATATGCTTTTGAATGGTGATAATGCCACCATAAGCTGGGATAGTTATTTTGAAGAACGAGATCCTCTTCTGACTGTAGAGGTAGAATTATCAGATAAGATAAAAATAAACCTTTTGCATCCGGTTGCTCTTGAGAATGATTTTATTGAAAATTCTTTTTGTTCGTTAAAAGAAATTCTAGATATGCTGATGAACGGATCAGCTAAAAATATACAAGATCTTTTAAGAAGAAGTTACAATGACGCCGCATAAAAATATTCCGGCAAGAGTATGGATTGCGGAAACGGGAAATTATGATCCATCATTTCTCTTAGATTTTTGCGCTGATTATTTATCCAAAGAAGAAAATAAGAGGGCCGGCGGAATTACGAATCAAGAAAGTAAGATTAATTTCTTGATTGCAAGATATCTCCTAAGGATGGCTCTCACAGAAACAGATCCGCAAGTTAATCCAAAGGATTGGCTGATTGAGAATGGAGAATTTGGAAAACCCTATTTGAAGCGCGGGCAGTCATCTAAAGACATACGTTTTAATCTGTCGCATACGAAAGGCTTTGTCTGTTGCCTAGTAATAGAAGATTACGAGTGTGGGGTAGATATACAGTCACGAAATATTGGTATGGATTGGGAAGATATTAGTAGGGAAATATTGTCCAAAGAAGAATATGAATCCCTCGAAAGTATTGATAATAGTCTAGAACAGGAAAAGCGCTTTTACCAGTATTGGGTGATGAAAGAGTCTCTTCTTAAGGGAATGGGAGTAGGGCTTCTTGACAGTATGAGAGAACATTCGTTCATATTCTCAGCCGATATAGATCAGCAAACAAATGTTACGTACAAAAATTGTCCCTTACAGTGGGAAGGGCAAGTAATAGATGTATCAACAGATTGTT
>QFNK01000395.1 GCA_003240795.1 Micavibrio aeruginosavorus
CCTTTTGGGTCTGAATTTAGTTTTGGTACTTCTAATGATGATATTATAACTGGGCGTAATTTAGCCGGTTTATCTGGTAATGACACCCTAGTAGGTATATCGGGCGATTATAATAATCTGAAGGGGCTGGCAGGTGATGACACGCTTTATGGTCAGGATTTAGATGATAGATTAGATGGTGGCGCTGGAAACGATGTTATCTATGCTGGTGATGGAATGGATACTGTCTATGGTGGATCCGGAAACGATATCCTCTATGGTGGTGGTGCAGTAGATTTCTTATATGGTGGGGAAGGAAATGACTGGCTAGATGGCGGGGAAGGTGGTGATATTCTGACGGGAGGTTTGGGGGCTGATATATTTGTATTCAAAAATGCAACAGCTTTTGGCTATGAAGATGTAATACAAGACTTCTCTATTTCAGAAGGCGATAAGATTGATATTTCAGATGTTTTAAGTGCTTTTGATCCTCTTTCGGATGTGATCGCGAATTTTGGAGAGCTCACGTGGGACGGACTCAAGATTGATCAAAGCGGAAGTGGAAGTAATTTTGTGAAAATCGCCAATGTTTATTCACAAGAGACTTTAGATGACATTTCTACTCTTTATCAAAATGGAAGTATAATTGTTTGATGTTTTAGCATTGAGATGCTTCTGATAATGAACGAATGATTCAGATTTTTTGCAAGCAGCGCTAATAGCTTGGCGATATAGAAAAGCAGCTAATAAGCTGCTTTTCATGTCGTACTGTATTCATTATTATTTTGCTTTGAGAAAGATCTTTCTTAAAATGAAGATTTTCAGATATCTTCATTATGTGAGGATACTTTCAATATAATTGCCGCTTCGATCAGAAGCTTTTACCAACTCTTCATTAACAACTACTGAATAGTGTTTTTGAATCATCTGTAAATCGGCATGTCCAGTAATTCCTGTGAGAGTTTTGGGATCAACACCAGAAATTAATGAGGACGTTATATTTAATGTTCTCAGATCGTGCAATCTTATATCTGGAACCCCACATATTTTTCGAACTTCATCTATCCTGCGTTGAATTGTTTTAGGTGAGAATCTGAAAATTTTGTTCTGCTCTTTTCCCGCGGAAACCTTTAAGGATTGGAGTAGATCTATCATCTGTTTATTGCATGGTATTTGCCTTGATTTATCACTCTTGCTTATTGGAATATGAATTTTGATCCCGCCATCTGGCAAAGTAATTACATCTTTCCATTCTATGTTTAGTATTTCTGATCTTCTCATAGCTGAATAAAAAGCCCATAGCATGTAAATCTTAAATTGTGGGTCTGCTTGTTCCGCCGCTTTAAAAACAGAAGATATTTCATCTTTGCTCCAATATCTGAGACGCGCTTCAATGCCTCTAACTTTATCGGAACTGT
>QFNK01000009.1 GCA_003240795.1 Micavibrio aeruginosavorus
TAAATACAATCGCAATATATGGATGATGTTTTACGATACGGCCGTGGAAGACACGGTCGGTGAACGTCCGCGCGACCTTCGCAACAACATCTATAATCTGGCGAATTTCATTTTTAAGCGTGAAGTTGAAATCCTCGCGAAGCCTGAAAAACAAAAACTAGACATTCTGATCAGCATCAACCGCGACGTTGCGGCCGGCCTTCTCGAGGGGCTTCGCAATGCGAACGCGAATAAAATGCAGGAAGCCACTCAAGACGGCACAAAAAATCCGCCTTCCGGCGGCATGGACCGTTCGGCTTAATCAGATTTTAGACAGAGGTGTCAATTGATACGGTTTCCGTTGAAACCGATTGCGTTGGCGCACTCGTTTGCGGAGCCGGTGTTGTCGAAACCGCTTGCGCAGGGACAGAAGAAGAATTGCCGGCTGCAGTAACTTCAGAGTCGCCTTTTGCGTCCTCCGCATCTTTTATGACCGGCACTTCCGGGTTTAAAACTTTTTGCGCGCGGCGATAGGCCTCGAGCTGTGTTTCTGACGGAATCTGACGGACCACGTCCCCCGTGTCGCTGTCGCGCATGAGAAGAAGGGCTTTGTCAAAGTTTACATCGACTTTGATATAGAGGCTGACGTAAGGGGCTTGCAGGCTGGCCTGCTGAACGCGGTCAGGATTGGCGGCGAACGAATTCATCGCACTCTGCTGTTGTACAACAGCTTTCATGTGCGGCGCGTTCGACAAAACTGAATTTACAGCTTCAATCATGTTCCTAACCCTAGTGCGCATCTATTTGCACACTACCCTACTATCATCATACCCAACCCTATGCATAAAGTCAACTTTTTGCGCATTATCAACAATATTCACCACTGCCCAAATAGTAAAAAATTTAACAAAATTTTACTGCTTATATTAAAAAGGCGGATGAATATTATAAATAAAACTCAAATAAAACTGACGATCATTACTGAATACAATAAATATCATTTCGCCCAGTAATACATACAGAAGCAACCTTTGTTAACGCTTGGAAAACGTTAACTTTTTCGAATCGCCAATTTGACCCGCCCGTTTAGGACTATTTTAACTGCTTCAGACTTATTATTTTCATATTACGAAAAAGTCTTATTGGGTAGAGATCATGTCAGACAAAGACCAACCGCCAGCCGATTTATCGTCACCGCCTCCCGCAAACACGCAGCGCTGGGTAAAATCACGGAAAATTGCCGTTATCAAAGCGATCGACAGCGGGTCATTGTCGGACGAGCAGGCCTGCTCGCAGTACAATTTAAGCCAGGAAGAGCTTGATTCATGGCGCAAGGCACTGAGCAAGCATGGGCCCGGCGCGCTCAGGACCACGCACCTGAACCGCTACCGCCGCGCCGAAACGCCAAAGCAGCAGGCGCCGCCTTCGTGATACATTACAAACCAATCAAAATATGCGAATGCCGCCCCTCCGGGCGGCATTATGCCTTTGATTAAGAAGTATGATGGAAAAACGGATGAAAACTGTTTATAATAGTTAATGATTATTCTTTCGTCCGGTCTCGCGCCGCGGCGGACAGGGTAAAAATATAACAACAAACCGTTATCATAGCGCCCTCTTCTTCTTTCCTTTCAAGGGCTTATAAACTATGGCAACGGTCCTCATGGGTATGACAGGCCAAGGCAACGTGAACAGTTTTCTGGAAACAATAAAACAACTCGGTCCCGCTCGCCTCGCCATTATGGGCGCGGTCCTGCTCGGCCTGATGATTTTTTTCATCTTCGTTTCTCTGCGCGTTTCCTCAACGGAAATGAAACTTCTCTACAGCGACCTGTCCACGATCGACTCCAGCGCCATGGCCGCCAAGCTCGAGGAAGTCAAAATCCCATATGAAGTATCGCAGGACGGCAGCCGCATCACGGTTTCCGATACGGATGTCGGCCGCGCGCGTATGCTCCTGGCGGAAGCCGGTCTTCCAAACGGCGGTTCGCTCGGCTATGAAATATTCGACAAGCAATCCGGCTTCGGCACAACAAACGCCGTGCAGAACATCAACGAGCTTCGCGCGATGGAAGGCGAACTCGCCCGCACGATCAGCTCGCTTGAACCCGTGCGCAGTGCGCGCGTCCACCTCGTGCTGCCGCAGCGCGAACTCTTCTCCCGCGAAACGCGCCCTGCGTCCGCCAGCGTCGCGCTCGGCCTTCGTCCTGGCAAGCGCATAGACCCTGAACAGATCGCCGCGATCCAGTCCCTCGTCGCCAGCGCCGTTCCGGAATTGAAGATGGAAAGCGTTGCCATCGTCGACCAGAACGGAAATCTTCTGGCACGCGGCGGCGGCGAGTCCCCGACGACGCTTGCGTCCCTGAAGATGGAAGAAATGCGCCTGAAACAGGAACAGCGCCTGATCCAGACGATTGAAGACCTTGTCGGACGCACGGTCGGCTATGGCAAAGTTCGCGCAAGCGTTACGGCCGACATGAACATGGACCGTTCGACAACGGCGGAAGAAATTTACAACCCCGAACAGCAGGTCGCCCGCTCCGTCCAGAACGTCGAGGAGCGCGCGCAGGAAAACGAGGCAAAAGACGATACGGTCACGGTTGAAAACAACCTGCCGGGTATCGGCGCAAACGCTACGGGCCAGCAGACACCGACATCGCAGAGCAACCGCACCGAAGAAACAACGAACTTTGAAATCAGCAAGACCGTTCGCAACATCGTGCGTGAAGGCGGCGATGTAAAACGCCTGTCCGTTGCCGTTCTTGTCGACGGCACTTACAAGACGGCAGAAGACGGAACGAAAACCTATGAGCCGCGCACGGATGCCGAGCTCGATAAAATCGCCGCCCTAGTCCGCTCCGCCGTCGGCTTCGATGCCAACCGCGGCGACACACTCGAAGTCGTGAACATGCAGTTTGCGGAAGTCGATGTCTCGCAGGATCTTCCCGACAACAGCTTCTTCGGGTTTGACAAGAACAAGCTTCTCGATGTTGCCGAAGTCGTCACCGTTGCCATCATGATCATCCTTGTCGTCCTTCTGGTCCTACAGCCAATGGTCGGACGTCTGCTCGCCAACGAAGGCGTTACGGGTCTTGATGACGAAGAGGAAAAAGAATTGCTTACCGCAGGTCCGCGCCCGCCTGCGCTCGAAGGTCCGTCCTCGCATGAGTTCGAACCGTCAAATCTCGATGACGACGATTCAAGCAGCATGATCGATGTCCAGAAGGTCGAGGGTAAAGTCAAAGCGTCTTCCGTCAAGAAAGTCGAAGACATCGTCGATGCCTACCCCGCGGAAACGGTTTCGGTTATCCGAAGCTGGATGACGCAGGACTAAGGGCATAAGGGGAGCTCGGGGATGCGCGTCAGGGAAGATTACAGAAGCCTTACAGGAACGGAAAAAGCGGCCATATTCATGCTGGCGCTTGGCGAAGACTATACCGCCAAGCTGTTCGAGCATATGGATGACGAGGAGATCCTCGAGCTGTCCCAGACGATGGCAACGCTCGGTAAAGTGAACGCCAATGTCGTCGAGCGCCTGTTCGTTGATTTCGCGGAGCAGATGAGCTCCTCCAACGCGCTTGTCGGATCGCAGGAATCGACGGAGCGCCTTCTCCTCAAAGCGGGGATGAACAAGGAAAAGATCGACCAGATCATGGAGGAAATCCGTGGTCCGGCCGGACGGACGATGTGGGAGAAACTCGCGAACGTGAACGAGGAAATCCTCGCGAACTTCCTGCAAAAAGAATATCCGCAGACGGTCGCCGTCGTGATGACGAAGATATCCACCGACCATGCGGGAAAGGTTCTCGCCCTGCTCCCCGAAAGCTTCGCGCTCGAAGTCATCCACCGCATGCTCCGCATGGAAGCCGTGCAGAAGGAAGTTCTGGAAGACGTCGAGAAAACGCTGCGCCAGGAATTCATGTCGAACCTCGCCAGAACGCAGCGCCGCGATTCCCACGAGCATATGGCCGAAATCTTCAACCATCTGGACCGCAGCGCGGAATCCAAATTCATGGACGCGCTGGAGCGCACCGTGCCGGATAGTGCAGAGAAGATCCGCTCCCTGATGTTCACGTTCGAGGACCTGCAGAAAATTCCGCCGGCCGGTATCCAGTCGATCATCCGCGCCGCCGACAAGGACAAGCTTCCGACCGCGCTCAAAGGCGCGACGGAAACGCTGCGCGACCTGTTCTTCTCCAACATGTCGGAACGTGCGGCAAAGATCATGAAGGAAGACATGGCCGCGATGGGCCCTGTCCGCCTCAAGGATGTGGAGGAAGCCCAGCTTCACGTTGTCGGCGTTGCCAAGGACCTCGAAGCGCGCGGCGAAATCACGATCGCTTCCGGTACCGAGGAAGACGAACTTATCTACTAACCCGCGCGCTTTGCGCCGCCTGACGAGTATCGATGGAAAAAGACCGCAAATTCCTGTTCGACGTAAATATTTTCGACGCTCCCAAAAAGGAAGACGCCGCCGAGGATTTGCCGCCGCCCCCGCCCCCGCCGCCGACCTTCAGCGAGGAAGAGCTTGCGGGTGCGAGAGACATCTCTTTTGAACAGGGACGCCAGCAGGGAATTCGGGAAGAGCGGGAATCCCGCGAAGAGCGCGTTGCGACGGCGCTAATTAAAATTGCCGATTCCTTTTCCCATCTGTTCGCGGCTGAGAAGCTGCGCGAAAATGAATTCGAGAAGGAATCCCTGCGCCTTACCTTGTCGGCGACTGACCTTCTCTTCCCGCTTCTGCAGGCAAAAACCGGGCGGGATGAAGTCCGCAGCGTCATTGAAAAAACGCTGGCGGATCACAGAAAGACCAAGGAAATCACCATCTATGTTCCATCCGGCATGAAGGGGGAAATCGAAACATTGATGCTGCGCCTGCGCGAGAATGAGACGGACGAGGTGCTTTGGCGCGTAATCGAGGATTCCACGCTGGCCGAAGGCGATTGCCGTCTGGAGTGGAGCGACGGCGGCGCGGTGCGCGACACCGAAAAGGCCGCCCGCGCGATCCGCAGAAACATTGAGATGCTGCTTGGCGGCACCTACCCCGTTCTTACCCATAATCAACAGGATAGCGATGGTGGGAGCGGCGCAATTGATGTATCATTAACGGAAACAGCCGAATCAGCGGAAGACATCGGAGAATCCCATGAGCGATGAGTCCCAGGACAAAAACATGTCCTACAATCAGATCAACGAAACAGAAGGCGCCCGCGAAGCCGAGCGCGAATGGCCGGTCGGTGAACCGATGGCCAACGATGTTTCCGCCATCTATGATATTCCGGTACAGATTTCCGCCGTGCTCGGACGCTCCACGATGCAGGTCAGCCAGCTCCTGAAACTCGGACGCGGCGCCGTTGTCGAACTCGACCGTAAAGTCGGCGAAGCCATCGACATCTATGTTAACAACCGCCTCGTCGCGCGCGGCGAAGTCGTCGTCGTTGAAGACAAGCTCGGCGTGACCATGACCGAGATCGTGAAATCCGACCGGAGCTAGACGCTCATGACAGACCTTTCCGCTCTTACCCAAAGAAACGCGCGTGTGGAGTCAGACAAGGCATGGGAAACATCCTGGACCCGACGTCTCTGCATCGCCTCGTTCACATATGTTTTCCTCGTTTTTTATCTGCCGCTGCTGGGGCTTGAAAAAAGCTACGTGCATGCCACGGTACCAGTCCTCGGCTATCTTTTTTCCACGATGACCTTGCCGTTTATCAAGAAATGGTGGATGGGAAAAATCTACCAAAAGAAAGATTAAGTTATGCGTTTGATGATTGTCGGATCGCTGGAAGGCTATATTAGCGCGGCTGGTAAGATTGCCCTGCAAAAAGGCGCGAAGGTCATACACTGTGAAGATACCGAAGAGGCCCTTGGCGCTTTATTGAACGGTAAAGGCGCGGATGTCGTCATGTGCGATATCAAGCAGAAAATTGGCCCCTTTGTCAAAGCGCTTGAAGAAAACCGCATTTCCGTCCCTGTCGTCGCCTGCGGTCTCGGCTCCGATGCCCGCACGGCCGTCAAAGCCATCGAAGACGGCGCAAAGGAGTATGTCCCTCTTCCGCCCGATGCCGAACTGATTGCCGCCGTTCTTCAGGCGGTAACTGAAGAGTCATCCTCGATGATCGCAAATGACGAGTCGATGAAGAACGTGCTCAAACTCGCCGACAAGATCGCGCCGAGCGAGGCGACCGTCCTGATCACGGGTGAATCGGGTACGGGTAAAGAGGTGATGTCCCGCTACCTCCACAATAAATCAAAGCGCGCGGGCGGCCCTTTCATCGCCGTAAACTGCGCGGCCATTCCTGAAAACCTTCTGGAATCCGAACTGTTCGGTCATGAAAAAGGCGCGTTCACGGGCGCAGCCCAGCGCCGCATCGGAAAATTCGAAGAGGCCAACGGCGGCACCATCCTTCTGGACGAAGTCTCGGAAATGCATCCGCTTTTACAGGCGAAACTCCTGCGCGCCATTCAGGAGCGTGAAATCACCCGCGTCGGCTCCAACGATGCCGTCAAGGTCAACGTGCGCATTCTTGCAACGTCGAACCGCGACCTTGAAACATCCGTGCAAAAAGGCGAGTTTCGGGAAGACCTTTATTTCCGCCTGAACGTGGTCAACATACGCCTGCCGTCGCTGCGCGAACGTCCCGGCGACATCATTCTGCTTGCCCAATTCTTCGCGGACAAATATGCGGAAGCCAACGGCGTTTCCAAGAAAAAGCTTTCCAGGGAAGCGCACGCGAAACTCAGCGCCTATAGCTGGCGCGGGAACATCCGCGAGCTTGAAAACACCATGCACCGCGCGATTCTTATGAGTATTGAGGACGAGCTGGAAGCAGATGCCATCCATATTCAGGACAGCGCGTTCTCCTCCGGCGCGGGCACGGCGGCCGCCCCATCGAAAGCGCCCGACCCGGCCGGTGTAGGCAGCGCGGGCGCATCTCCCGCCCCCGCCACGGCCGCAGTTGCTTCAACACCAAAGAACACGGGCGCGGTGGAAACGCTGATCGGCCGTACGATCGCGGATGTCGAACGTGACATGATCATCAACACGCTCGACCACTGCCTCGGCAACCGCACGCATGCGGCGAACATCCTCGGCATCTCGATCCGCACGCTGCGGAACAAGCTGTCGCAATATAAGGATGAAGGGATCGACGTACCGCCGGCTGTCGGCGGCGGCTTCTAGAAGTCGTAGCGCGGATGCGCGGCCTGTAACGCCGCGATTTCATTGTTCTTCCTGATCTGCTTGTCCATCAGCAACTCAAGATGGTCCATCACGCCGTCGAAATTTTTCGCGCATGGCGACATTTCGCCGTCCGGTCCACCGGGCACGATCATCTGCCGCTGATAACGGCTGATGCGTCCGGAAGTAATAACGCTGTCGGATGGCGCGGACGCTTCGGGCACAGACATCGCGTAAGTGGCGGCGGGAAGCGTTATAACACTGCTGTTTTCCGCGCCCGTATTCTCCGCCTCATGCGCACAAGCCGCAAGGCACAGGGAGGACAAAGTGATCAAAACAAACGAGCGCATGGATAAAGACAGGGTAGAATGTGTAGGTGGGCGGAATGTGTGCCGAATGAATAACACGGCATAGGTAATCTTACCATGGCCCCTGAGTCTTATCCCATAAAAAAAGCGCCCTTGCGGGCGCTTTTACGGAACTTTTTCAAGGACGCTATTGCGATACCGTGACGGGCGTGACAGGCACGAATTTTCTTGTCACCGATGCGGGCACGGCGCCCGATGCCGGGGACACGGTGACGACGACCTTTCCGCTTTCCGCCGGAACATCGGCCAGCGTCGTCGCAATGCGTGTTTCCTGAACACCGCGTCCGACGATCGCGGCCTTTGCCGCCGCCAGGCGTTCCTGCGTCAGCTTGTCGGCATACGCGCCTGACACGGCCGCATTCTTGTATCCCGTAAGAACCAGATTATAGGCGGCGTTCGCGGGATCGCTCATCAGGGACGCGACATAATCCAGATCCTTGCGCGACATGTCGGCGATCAGCGTGCTGTTCGCGGCAAAACCTATATTGTATGTCGCACCGGCCGCGCCGAATCCACCAGCGGCAGGCATGGTCAAGGACGCAATGGCCGCCTCATACCCCGCCTTGCAGTCCGCGAAGTGCGTTTCGTCCACCGCCTCTTCCGCACGCTCCACCCAGCAGTCAAAGCGCGATTGGGCGCGCGCCAGCGACGCGGCGTTTTCCGGAGAGTTCTGGGTTTGCAGCGCATCGATCAGCGTCTTGCGCGCGGCAATCAGTTCACCGGTATATTTTGCAGGAATATCATATTTTTCCACGCGGCTTGGCGCGGCCACTTTGCCCGCCATGGCGAGTTTCGCCTTTTTCGTATAAATGCCGGATGATTTGTAATCGAATGCCGTCGTGTTTTCGTAGCGGGCAAGATCATAATATTCGCGCGCCAGATTCTGCGCGAGCGTTCCCTGCGCCATTGCGCCCGCGGCGGGGGCGATGTCATGCGGTGCGGAGGCCGTCTTCTGTTCGGGGAATCTTCCCTCAAGCGATGCAAGGTCGCTACTGTAATGGCCGCAGGCGGCAAGGGTTAGTACGAGCGGCAATAGGACGGATAGTTGCAGTCTTTTCATGATGGCCCCGTTTCTCTCTTGTTTTTTATTTTCTATAACTACACAATCTTTGCATAGGTTACAAGCTTTCTACGCATAGCTTATGCCGATTTGCTGTTTCTGCCAACGTCGCGCGGCATGCATAAGATGCTATACAAAACCCCCTCTTACCTCTTAATATATTAGGAGAGTTTTCTATCTCCATTCGCTAACCGATTGATTTCACTTCCATGGCTCAGCCTGCATCCAACGTCCCCGCCACATCCAGTGGCGCATCCCAAGCAAGAAGCGTGCTGGGCGGCGCCATACGCGGCGACGTGATTCTGGCCATCGGTATAGTCACGATCCTGACCTTTATGCTGATCCCGATCCCGACGGTCCTTCTGGATCTCGGGCTTGCGGTTTCGATCCTGTTTTCGGTCTTTATCCTGATGCTGGTTCTGGCAATCAAGAAGCCGCTGGAATTTTCGACCTTTCCGACCGTATTGCTGATCTCCACGGCACTCCGTCTCGGCCTCAACATCGCCGCGACGCGCCTTATCCTTTCCCACGGGCATGACGGTACGGATTCCGCGGGCGCGATCATTCAGGCGTTCGGCGGCCTTATCATCTCCGGCAACTTCGTCGTCGGCGCGGTCGTGTTCGCCATCCTCGTCATCATCAACTTCGTGGTTATTACCAAGGGTTCGGGCCGTATCGCCGAAGTCGCCGCGCGTTTCAGCCTGGACGCCATGCCCGGCAAGCAGATGGCGATCGACTCCGACCTTTCCGCCGGCCTGATCACAGAAGACGAGGCAAAAATGCGCCGCCGCGAGCTGGAGCAGGAAAGCACGTTCTTTGGAACCATGGACGGTGCGGCGAAATTCGTGCGCGGCGACGCCATCGCCGCCCTTCTCATCGTGTTCATCAACATCATCGGCGGTATCATCATCGGCACCGTGCAGGAAGGCATGAGCCTCGCCGACGCCGCGCAGACATACACTATCCTGACCATCGGCGAAGGTCTGGTGTCACAGGTTCCGGCGCTGATCGTTTCCATCTCCGCCGGTCTTCTGGTTTCCAAGGCGGGCGTGGAAGGCACGGCGGACGCCGCCCTTCTCGACCAGTTCTCCCGCTATCCGAAGGCGATGGCGATGTCCGCCGGCCTGATGATGGTGGTTGCCCTCGTCCCCGCCGTACCGTTCGGCCCGTTCGGGTTTATGGCCGTCGTTTTCGGCAGTCTTGCCTATGTGTCATGGAAACGGCAGGAAGCGGAGAAAGAAGCGAAAAAACAGGCCGCCGCCCTGCCCGCGCCCGGAAGCGCTGGCGCAAAACCTGCGGAAGAGCCGATATCCAAAGCGCTTGCCATGGATATCATCCGCCTCGAACTCGGCTATGGCCTGTTGCCGCTCGTACAGGGCGAAGGCGGAAACAAGCTGACCGACCAGATCAAGGGCCTGCGCCGCCAGTTGGCCGAGGACATGGGCTATGTCCTCCCTGCCGTGCGTATTCAGGACAACCTCCAGCTTCCCGCCAACGCCTATGTTGTAAAGATCAAGGAAATCGAATCCGGCCGCGGCGAAGTGCGTGCGGGCATGCTGATGGCCATGGACCCGACGGGCGCGCCGATCACCCTGCCCGGCGAGAACACGGTGGAGCCGACCTTCGGCCTGCCCGCCATGTGGATCGACGAGCAGTACCGCGAGGAAGCCCACTTCAAAGGCTATACAGTCGTCGATGCGCCGACCGTCATCACCACGCATATTACGGAGATCGTGAAGGACAACATGCCCGACCTTCTCTCCTACGCCGAAACGCAAAAGCTGCTGGATGAGATGCCGAAGGAATACCAGAAGCTTGTGGCGGATGTCATCCCAAGCCACATGACCGTCGGCGGTCTGCAACGCATCCTGCAAAACCTCGTGTCCGAGCGAGTGTCCGTGCGCGACCTTCCCACCATCCTCGAAGGGATTGCCGAGGCGACCGTGTACACCAAGAACATCGCCTATATCACCGAGCATGTGCGCACGCGCCTTGCCCGTCAGATTTGCGATGCGAACACGAACGGCTCCGGTTTTGTGCCGCTTCTGACCCTCTCCCCAGAATGGGAACAGGCGTTCGGCGAAAGCCTTCTCGGCGACGGCGAAGACCGCCAGCTCGCGATGGCGCCGACCCAGCTTCAGGGCTTTATCTCCGCCGTGCGCGATGCCTACGAGAAATTCGCCCCGATGGGGGAAACGCCCGTCCTGCTCGCCTCACCCTCGATACGTCCGTTCGTACGGTCGGTTGTCGAGCGTTTCCGCCCGCAGACCGTGGTCATGAGCCAGAACGAAATCCACCCGAAGGCAAAAATACGGACCTTGGGACAAGTATAATTAGTTCTGGAAACGGGTGCGTCCGCTTGCTATGAATTGCATAGGTAAGCGTTATGAATAAACTGCGTAAAACTCTGGATCAGTATCTGTTCGCCCCCTCCCGTTTCCTGACAGCCGGCGGGGAGCCCGTTGATGCGGGGCCTTTGAAAAAACTCTTCCTCAGGCCGGAGACAAAAATAAGCGCGTTCGCCGGCGTCATGGCCGTTGCCACGCTCGGCCTGTCGGCGGAGGAAAAGAACCTGCCTGCCGCCACGGCTATCGCCGCGACCGCTCTCATCACATCGAGGACGTTCGGCTCCAGAAAAACCAATACGGCCTATTATTTTGACACCGCCCCGATCAGGAAACATGAAATTCCCAGTCCTGCGATCGAATTCATTTTAAAGCTGGAAAAGGACCATTTCGCCCCGCGTGCTTTGACCAGCGCTTTCCTTTCATGCGCCCCCGGCATTTTTGTCTTTGCGATCAGCCAGAGCCCGACACTGACAGCGACTTTCTGCACCGTCGCGGCCACGCACGGCTTTATGGAAGAAACGGCAAAATACTGGCGCGCCGCACAGGCGCTCGACGGGAATTGGAACGTCATCACGAAAAAGCCGCAGGCCGCGCCGCAGAAGGCTCTCAGTTTTGATAAAGCGATACAGCCGAGGCCGGTTTGATGACGACTTTTTCAAAGCCGCCCTATTCCTCCGCCCGCTGGAGCAGCCAGTTCAACAGCCATAACCGCAGGGAAGAAAGCACGGAGCCGGCTTCTGCCGCACCCATAAAATCCGTTTCCGTCGTCGGCGCGGTTTTTGACAGGAATTACAATCTCTACAGCGGCGATATTGAGACGATAAACCGCTCACTTAAAATATTAGAAAATGCCAATATCCCTCTTGATAAAAAGGCGGATTTTCATTTTTACAATTTGCTTGCCCCGGTAAACAGCGATTTCCTGCGCGCGGCGTTGATCGACAGGATCGCGCCTGCTTCGGATGCGCTCATCGTCTGCGGGGTTTATGGGCGTTTCCACCCTGAAATCGTTCTGGAAAGCATGCCCTATTATCAACGCGACATTCCGTATGATGCGGTAGATTACATGTATTCCGACGTGCGGCACGGGCTCGCGCACAACCGCGAGGTCGGGGTCAGCCTGCTCCAGGCGGACCCGTTTTCCTGGGCCAGCGCCGCAAACGCGATCGGCGCAAAGATAGTCTTTACGCGCGGCGGATCGCAGGACGAGATCGGCACCGGAAATTTTCTGAAAAACGGTTTCTACCGCGCCGCGATCGACACGGACGAAAAACACGAGATGATTTATTGCGCCGTTTCCGGCTCGCTCGGGATTGCCGTTCACGAAAAGGCCGTTGCCGAATTGCAGAAAAACGCCCTTCCCGGCAATCTGTTGGGACAAAGGATTTTATCGTTCCCGCCGCCTCAAACGGCGTAACCGCCCCATCCCGCAGAATAGATCGTATTTTAGGCACATCCGCTTTAATATTGCGGCGTGCTCTGCTACACTGATTCGGTAATACGTATAATTCCCTGATTCGAAATGTAACCTCTCATGCGCCTTAAATCGTTTACGGCCAATAGTATGAAAGA
Organism: Micavibrio aeruginosavorus; assembly: GCA_003240795.1. Taxonomy (GTDB): domain Bacteria; phylum Pseudomonadota; class Alphaproteobacteria; order Micavibrionales; family Micavibrionaceae; genus Micavibrio_A; species Micavibrio_A aeruginosavorus_B. Next base: position 12,508 of record QFNK01000009.1, read on the forward strand.
CGCTATGCAGCTCATACGCGAGACACTGGGTGAAGACGCCATCATCGTCGCCACGCGTGAGGAGAATGGCGGGCGCACGGTGCGCGTCACCGCCGCCGTCGACAAGGACACGGAGGCGACGATGCCCCGCTCCCTCGACGAGATCGTGTTCGACGACTGGGCGATGGAGGAAGACGAAACCGCCACGGTGTCAGAGGAAATCACCGAAGTGATGCTCCGTCACGCCGTACCGGAAGATGTCGTGGACGCCATCATCTCCGACGTCAACCTGATGGGCATTGACGACCCGCGTGAGGCACTGGCCTCCGCCATCCAGAATATTTTCGATTTCCGCCCCATCCCGTATAAAACCATGGGCCATCCGGTTCTGCTTGTCGGCCCTCCCGGTGCGGGCAAGACGCTTGCCGCCGCGAAAATCGCCGCACGCGCCACGCTGTCCGGCCTCAAGGTCGGCGTCATTACGACCGACACGATCCGCGCCGGCGGCGTAGAGCAGCTCGAGGCGTTTACCCGCCTTATGAAGATCGACCTGAAAAAGGCCGCAACGCCCCGTGACCTGAAAGAACGCATGCTGGAGCTGCGCGGCATGGATCAGGTCATCATCGACACGGCGGGCGTGAACCCGTTCGATCCGGAATCCATCAAGCCGCTTGCCCGCCTCATCCACGCTGCGGAAACGGACCCCGTGCTGGTCATTCCTGCCGGGATGGACGCGGATGAGTCCGGCGAGATGGGACGCGTGTTCGCAACCATCGGCGCGAAGTCCATGATTCCCACGCGCACCGACGTCGCGCGCAGGCTCGGCTCGTTGCTTTCCGCCGCTTATCAGGGTGGCCTGAGTTTTGCAGAAGTGTCGAACACGGCAAAAGTCGCCGACGGCCTCTCGCCGTTGTCGGCCCAGCGCCTTACAAATCTCATGATGCCGCGTCCAAAAGAAACGCAGGCACTCGCCAACGAACGAAAAGCAGGATAGACTCCATGTCCGATATGACCGCCGAACGCAAAACAGAGGAAATGCCCGCCAACCCCGTCTTCAGACGCGGGAAGAACATCATTGCCGTGGCGTCAGGCAAAGGCGGTGTCGGCAAGACGTGGTTTTCCATCACCCTTTCCCACGCGCTCGCCAAGGCAGGCAAAAAAGTCCTGCTGTTCGACGGCGACCTCGGCCTTGCCAACGTGGACGTGCAGATCGGCGTGATGCCGCGCTGGGACCTCAGCGACGCGATCCGCGGCCGCATGAGCCTTGAAAAAGTTATTCACCGTTACGAAGAAGGCGGTTTCGACCTGATCGCAGGACGTTCGGGTAGCGGCATTCTCGCCTCCCTTCCGCCGCAGCGCCTGACCATGCTCCGCGACCAGCTTCTGGACGTTGCCGAAAATTACGATGTCGTGATTGTCGATCTCGGCGCCGGTATCGACCGTAGCATGTTCATGTTCTGCTCCGCCGCGACGCGCACGCTTATGGTCATCAATGAAGAATCCACGTCCCTCACCGATTCCTATGCGATCATCAAGCGCGGAACGACGACGGGGCTTTCCAAACATATCCGCATCGTCATCAATCAGGCGCCGAACCTCATCGATGGTGAGAAGACCTACAACACGATCAAAAAGGCGTGCGAAAACTTCCTGCGCCTGACGCCGCCGCTCGCGGGCATCATCCGTCAGGACAGCCGCGTGAAGGATTCCATCCGCCACCAGACGCCGATCCTGATCCGCTCCCCCAACTCGGACGCCGCCGAAGACGCGCAGAAAATCGCCCGCTTCGTTCTCGGCGAACTCGCCGAAAACCGCAAGACGGCCAGCGCTTAATATCCTGTAATTATTTACAAAGCCGCCCGAAACTCTTCGTGGCGGCTTAACTTTTTCCCTTTATACTGGTGGGCATGAGCAGCGGTTCCGGCATTACACCGGCCCAGCCCGGCGGCATCAAACCATCCACGCCGCCGGCACAGGCCGTGCAGATCGTCTCCCTTCCCGAAGGGCTGAAGAATGCCGCGCGCGCGATGCGCGTCGAGGGCGAAGTCATTGCCCTGAACAAGGACGGCACTGTGACGGTGCGCACGTCCGAAGGAAATATCGACCTTTCCGTCAAAGGGCGGCAGCCCCCGCAAGGCGCGCGTGTTGAGATAGACATTCCGCCCGCTAACGCGCAGCGGCAACAGGCGCAGATGCGGACATATCCAGCGCCCCCGCAACAGAGCGCCCCGCGTCCGTCGCCGGAACAGCCGCCGCAGCAGGCCGCACCGCCTCCCGCTCAACAAGCGCCGCCCGCACAAGCACAGCCTGTGCAAACACGCCCCGCGCCTGTGCTGTCTCAGCCAACGCCGCAACCTGCGCCGCAAACAGGTGGCACGGCGCAACCTTCTGTACCTGCCCCTGCAACACCGCCAGCGCAAGGGCAGCCGCAGGTTCAAGCACCGCAAACGCCTGCGCCGCAGGTGCCGCTTCCGAACGGACAGCTTCCGCCCGTAACATCAACGCTACCGCAAACAGGACAGCAAGACATCGGCAAAGCGCCCTTGCCCCTTCCCACATCCTATCAGCCGTCCGCCGCGGCGAAGACCGCCGGAGCGATGCCTGCACCGAATTTGGCGGCGGGGCAGTCCGTCCGCCTTGCGCCCTATTCCCCCGCGCTTGCGCAGAGCGCCATTCAGCAAGGGATCGTGCCGCAGTCTCTGACTGAAAACATCGCGAACACACATATCATGCGCGCCGCGTTTCAGGCGGGCGTCATTGTTTCCAACGCGCAGAGCGAATTGCAAAAGACACTTGTTCAGACGCTACGCCCCGGCTCTGCAACGCAGACCCCGCAAAGCTCCCTCCTGAACAATGGCATTGCGCAACCATCGGGAAAATCACCCTCCATCCTGACGCCGCCTGTATTACAGGGAAATACGCAGCCGCAGTCCATCCTACAAACGCAATCCCTTCTTCCCACGCTGACAGGGATGGTTGGGACGAGCGAGAATGCCGTGACGGACAATCTTGCCGCGCCGCGCCTGTTCCAGCTTGATGCGAAAATTATCGCGATCAAGAGCGACGTCATGATGGCCCCGCAATTGTTCGGTCAGGAGGAAGGCGCGAGCACTCCGGCCACGCAAACAAACGCCAAAGGATTTGACCTTTTCAAACCATCTGCCGGACAAGGCTCGCAAACCGATGCGCGGCCATCGCTCCTGACTGCTGTCGTGACGGGCTTCACGCCGCAAAACATGCCATTGGTCAGCATCCGCTGGCCGGGCGGGCAGATGTCCCAGAATTTCGTCCTGCAATATCCTGCTGGCAATCTCTCACTCGGAACGCAAATCCTTCTGGAGCCGCAGGGGCAACCGGCCATGCCGGCGCCGGGTGCGCCGTTGCCGTCGACTGCGACGGGTTTATCGCCGCTGCGCCCGCTTTGGCCGATGATGTCCGCCTCTCCCCTGTGGCCCGCGCTTGACGATATATATCAAACGCTGATGATCTCCTCGCCGCAGCTGGCACAGATGATGGCACGCGCGATTCCTTCGCCGTCTGCTCCGGCGCAGCTCGGCCCCGCCGCGCTTTTGTTCATCGCCGCGATGCGTACGGGCAATCTTGAAAACTGGCTTGGCGATAAAAAGATCGACACGCTCTTGCGTCTTGAGAAATCATCCTTTCTGTCCCGCCTGTCCGGAGACACGGCAAGCGCGCTTCAATCCGGAAGCGATGCGCAGTCGAGCGAATGGCGGAGCTATCCCATCCCCATGCTCTGGCAGAATGAAATTTCCAAGGTCATGCTTCATATGCGCCATGAACGCGAAGCACGTGAGGAGAATGAAGAAGGCGGCGGCGCGCGTTTCGTCATGGATGTATCCCTTACCCGCATGGGCGAAGTACAGCTTGACGGGCTGGTGCGCGGCAAGCGGCTCGACCTCGTCGTACGCACCGAACTTCCCATCAGCCACGTGATGCAGGACGCGATGCGAAAAGCCTACGCCGATGCCCTCGCCAATACGGATGTTTATGGCGAGATCGGATTCCAGAGCGATGTAAAGGGGTGGATGAAAATTGCACGCCGTGATGATACGGTGGCGGTGAATATCTAGTATTCGCCCTGTTCTTCCTTGCGGCGAAAGCCTTCGATGCCGATTTCGTCCATTTCGCGGCTTTCCTTGTCGGCCTGTTCTTTTTTCTCGGTTGCGTCGCGCTCGCGCTGGACGATCTCGATACGTTTTAAATTCGCGAACGCCTCGCGCACGTCGTCCTGTGCAACGTTGATACGCGTTTCCAGTTTCACCTTCTCCAGGTTCAGGCGTTCGATCAGCACGTTTTTGCTGTTCTCGATCTCCTCCGCCTCGCGATACAGCATGGCGAGGTTTTTCTGCTTTTCCTCGACATTATGGCGGCGGAGCTTTATCAGTGATGAAAGGTTGGCCATGGCCGACTATCCCGCTTTAAATCTTCTGACGCGGCGGCACGGGGAATCCTTTCTGGAATCCCTCTTCCT
>QFNK01000396.1 GCA_003240795.1 Micavibrio aeruginosavorus
GGTTTTTTCTGCTTGCCGACGGATTGCTCCTTGAACAGATGCACCATCTTGTCGCCGTCTAGGCCGAGATATTCGGAATAAGAACGCACGAAACCGATGGCATATACGCGTCCCGGCAGCTGGGAGACATCCCCCTGCTCCAGCGCGTCGAGTTGCGAGGCGCGGATGCGAAGGACGCCTTCGATCTGTTGCAGGCTTTGTCCGTAATGAACGCGCGTACGGCGCAGGATCTCCCCCACCGGAATATCCGTGTGGAAGTTCAAATCCGGCTGGGCTTCCGGCTTTTCTTCGGGAATGTCGTCTTCCATGTCGCTCATATTCCGCGCATTTTAGGGGAAAACGATATGATGTTCCAGCCCCAAACGCCTTTGGCGGAATTGCGGGTCTCAGGCCGCTTTTTCCAGCCCGTAGGCGCTGTGCAGCGCGCGGACGGCCAGTTCCAGATACTCCTTGCCGATCAGGACGCTGATCTTAATTTCGGAGGTGGAGATGACCTGGATGTTGATATTGCGTTCGGCGAGTGCGGAGAACATCTTCTGCGCGACACCGGCGTGGGAGCGCATACCGATACCGACGACCGAGACTTTTGCGACTTCCGTATCCGTGCGGATTTCGATGGTCTTGAACAGATCGTCCGAGCGCAGGACATCCTGTGTGCGTTGCAGGTCTGCGACAGGAACGGTGAACGTCATGTCCGTTTTCGTGCCGTCCGGCGAAATGTTCTGGACGATCATGTCCACGTTGATGCTGGCATCGGCCAGAGGGCCAAAGATTTTCGCGGCGACGCCCGGCACGTCCGGTACGCCAAGCACCGTGACTTTCGCCTCGTCCTTCGCAAAGGCCACGCCGTTCACAACATATTGTTCCATGATGTCTTCCTCTTTCGTTACCAGCGTACCGGGCAGCTCGCTGCCGATCGCGTCATCAAAGCTTGAGAGTACCTGTACGGGCACGTTCTGTTTAAAGGCCATTTCGACCGAGCGCACCTGAAGCACTTTCGCGCCGAGGGACGCCATCTCGAGCATCTCTTCATAGGAGATGCGATCGATCTTGCGCGCTTCGGGAACGATGCGCGGGTCGGTCGTGTAAATACCGTCCACATCGGTGTAGATGTCGCAGCGGTCGGCCTTGAGCGCCGCGGCCAGCGCAACGGCCGTCGTGTCGGAGCCGCCGCGACCCAGTGTTGAAATGCGGCGTTCCGGCGTTACGCCTTGAAACCCCGCAAGCACGGCGACCTTTCCTTCGATGAAGGATTGCTCCATGTCCGATGTTTCGATGTCGAGGATGCGTGCGCGGCCATGCACGTCGTCGGAGAGGATCGGCACCTGCCACCCCATCCATGAGCGCGCGGGAATGCCGCGTTTTTGAAGGGCGATGGCCATCAGGCCCGCCG
>QFNK01000397.1 GCA_003240795.1 Micavibrio aeruginosavorus
CCGCCAAAAGGCACCTTGAAACAGGTGGCAGGGAAGGGGCCGCGGTAGGCTTGTTCTCTCTCGAAATGGGCCACGCGCAAATAACCACCAGAATTTTGGGTGATCTCTGCGGCGTATCAAGCGATGCAATGCGTAAAGGCGCAATCAGCCATGAAGATTTTAAGAATCTTGTCGAAGTGGGACAGAACTACAAAGATCTGCCATTCTACACGGACGATACGGCCGCACTGTCTATTTCAGCACTGAGAACGCGTGCGCGGCGCTTAAAAAGAAAATACGGTATATCATTGCTGGTCGTTGACTACCTGCAGCTGCTCAATGGTACACCCGGGCGCAAATCAAGTGAAAACAGAACACAGGAAGTCAGCGAAATTACCCGCGGCCTGAAAAGCATTGCCAAAGATCTGAATATTCCTGTCCTTGCCCTATCGCAACTATCGCGCAATCTTGAAAATCGCGAAGATAAACGGCCGCAGCTGGCGGATTTAAGAGAATCCGGCTCAATCGAACAGGATGCCGATGTTGTGATGTTCGTGTACCGCGACGAATATTATCTATCTCGGGAAGAACCTTCTCAGAAAGCAAGCGAGGATGCATATAAATTTGAAGAACGTCACGCTCAATGGCAACAGGCATTAGAAGCGTCGAAAAACGTCACAGATGTATTGATTTCGAAGCAGCGACATGGGCCGATCGGCAATGTAAAACTTTACTTCGATCCTAATTTTACAAGATTTCGTGACTTATATAACATGACGCCGGATCGTTAATCCTGCCTATCGCCCTCTGTTGCCATCTGGTCGAGATATTTCACAAGGGAGATCACGTTTTGGTTACTCAGATAGTAATATATCAGCTGAGCTTGACGCCGAGTTTCAACAATTTTATCACGGCGTAAGCGTGCTAAATGTTGTGACAAAGCTGATTGGGACAATGTTGAATAGGATTCAAGCTCTCCTACATTCTTTTCGCCCTTGATAAGCTCTTTGATGATTGTATAACGCTGACCGTTCGCCACTGCTTTCAGCATTGTTATAATTTCTGGATTATCTATTAAAGGCGCGCTGTCTGCCATGTGTTGTGCCCTGAAAATAATAATTAAGTCTTAAAAATTTATTCTATCAAACTTAGATACGTTGCTTAATTCAGCGTCCTTGTACGATTTTTTTCAAGGTCTTCCATCCGCGTAGAAGCTAGATATGCGAGCGGCATAAAATTCTTTTCCGCTTGTTCCTGCGTTCTTTCAAAGCGAAGGGTATGGTACGCGAGGGAGAGATAAGCGCACGCCAGCTCCAATCGGCTATATCCCATCGCTTCGATTTTTTTTATCGGCTCCGCCAGATGCTTTTTTACCATTTCGAAAGCCCGGTCCTGAGCGTGCGAAATTT
>QFNK01000010.1 GCA_003240795.1 Micavibrio aeruginosavorus
CGCAGGAGCGCCTTGACGTCAACGGAAACACGCGTGTTCGCGGAAACGCACTGGTCAGAGACTCCATTACCGCGGACACCGGCAGCATCACGGCGACAGTAGGGAACATCGTTTCCACAGTAGCCAATATAGTCGCAGGGAATAACGTCATTGCAGGTATGGACGTAACATCCGGACGAAATGTCAGTGCAAGATCCGACGTAACAGCCGACCGTGACGTGCGCGGCACACGCGATGTCGCGGCAGGTAACAACGTGACGGCAGGAAATGAGATTACAGCAACAAACAACATACGCGCCGGAAAGAGTGTTTATGCCGGAGAACATTTCTACGGCAAGCACTTCTTCTATAGCGATGTCCCATCTTCGGGCCCCGGCGGCGGCACAGGGAACAGCACTGTTACGGCGATCTGCCCCCAGGGAAAAGTGTTGCAAAGTATCAACAGCGGCGCGCCTGTCTGCGTACCCGGAGCTGTGCCAACCGCAGCTTTCACCTGTGAAGGCGGGAAATTCGTCAGTGGTTTTGACAATGAAGGCCGCCCACTATGTAGCGACCCCTTCTCAGGACCGAACGGCGCTGTCCAGACTTTTAACTGTCCTGGCAAAGGCACCAATGGAGTACCAGCGGAAGACCATCAAAGCGGATATACATCCCCAACATTCAATGATAACTGGTGTGCCTATACCATGATTGTTGTAGCAGACGCATGTATAGAGCAGGGCGTCCCAGGCCGTGAAACACCGCTGGAAAACCTGCCAGCGCCATATGGAAATATGGATTTGAACAGTTTTCTTAACACATGCGGAAAACGTTACTGTGTTAAAAAAGGATATCAGGATGGCCGCGTTGTGGAATATGGCCCTAGCGGACAATTGGCAAACGGTTCTTATTATGACGTAACTCAGACTTTACCGCATTTAACGTATGAGGAAAGACGCATAGAATTCAGCCGCCGCCCACTCGAGATTAAATGTACAAAAATTTAATAAGAACAGGCGCGGTATAAACGGGATATAATCACCGCGCCTGTTTTTGACTTAATGTCCGGGGAGCAAGAGGACAAAAATGAAAAGATCAATATACATTGCCGCACAGGCAAAGCCGTATACGAAACAAAATATGGTTTATACTTATTGTTTGACGGCCTTGCTTATGATCGTTGCGCTGTTCTATTCCCTGCCCTCTCACGCCGCGGATAAGGCGGGTGATATCCAGACAATCTATTCCGCTGGACAGATGGCACCCGGGACGTCCGGATGTAACAACGCATCGAGCAAGGGATGCGACCTGAACAATCATGTTTGGGACGCACAGATGGCGGCCAGCTATTCCGTCAACAAATACAGCCGCGCCGGTGCAAAGGTCACGAACCTGATGTGGAATTACCAGGTGCCGCCCGTTTATCCGGAACACGGATGTCCGCAGGCATACGCCCAGGTTGTCGGCGAATATACCTGCGCCGGAAACACAACATGGAATTATCGCTCCACCAGCGGATCTCTTTGCTGGCCTTCTCACACACTTATTTCGGCCGCGAACTGCAAGAACCAGCGAAACACACAAAGTTTCTCCGCCCAGCAACCGGGCGGCTTTGTCAGCGCATCGAACTCTTGCTCCAGCGGAGCCTGTGTCGTCGATTATCAACCTGCCGCTGCCAACCATTTCATAACCGCTGCGACCGGCGACAACCAGATGGCAATGCTGCCTGTAAGCTCTGCGGCCAAGGGATTCTTGGTTTATAACTATTGCGGCTCCGTCCCTTACTGGATGGAACGCCAAGCGCCGGAACCGTCCAAATACCTGGTCATACCAACAAAATGCCAGGACTATCAGACGTTCATCGATGCAAAACCGGCAGCCGCCAATATTCAGCCGGCATGCCACCCTGCAAATGTAAGCCTCTGTCCGTCCCCTCCTTCGCGTCCGGCGATGCCGCCGCATCCTGGCTGCGGCGGGTATGGCCATGGATCGAGCTGGTGCAGCAAGGGTTGGGAAACCATTACGCCCTCGTGCTATAAAGACGCAAACGATAACACTATTTGTCCTCCACCTTATGATGTATGCAAAGGCTGGAGCTATTGCGACTGCGGCGTTGTCGATGGCGTCGGCAGTGTACCGACTACGTACCCAGGCGGAAGCTGTCCCCCTGCACCGTCAGGCACATGGCAAGTTACGCAGCCGCCCGCATGTCCTTCTGAATGCGGCCAGCCTGCACAGACTTTATATGGTGTGGTTACGTGTTCCGGCGGCACATGTTCCGGTGCGAAACCGGCAACACCGACCAGAAGCTGCGGCGCAACGGCTGCCTGTACTCCGCCTCCTCCTGGGGAATGGAGAGTAACAGAACCAGCAGCGTGCTCCGAGTCCTGCGGCCAGCCTGCGCAGACAATATACGGGTCTGTCGATTGCGTAGGCGGCATTTGTGACCAATATGCAAAACCGGCGACACCAAACAGATACTGCTCTGCAACAATGTCTTGTGGACCACAAAACGGGACCAGTTGCACAACGACTACAGCGCAAATTTTCAACTACGGCATGACATGTAACAGCACACACGGCCAAAACCGGTGCGACTCTCTTTATAATCAGAGTTACGTCACCAACAGGCAGATTACAGGCTGCGAAGTTTACGACCCGAGTATGAACGCGGTACCTCAAGCCAGATACACATGCGATGTAACAATAAAAGGCTATATCATAAACGGCCAATGTGTGGCACAAACAGGATGCAATCATCAGGATTGCGGCCAAGGAAACTAGGATTGATGCTTAATAAATGTGATTTTAAAAGAGGCCTTCGGGCCTCTTTTTCTTGGACGGTTTTTAAAAGAAACTCTGCGGATCTATATCCACCTGTACCCTCACCGCAGTGGGAATTTTCATCGATTCAATCCAATGCGCGACGGCCTTTTGAAGGTCGATGGATTTATCCGCGCGCACAAGAAGGCGGCGGCGGTATTTTCCGCGCAAGCGGTACATCGGCGCGTCGGCGGGGCCGAGGGTAATGATCCCCGCCCCATGGGGCGAAGCCTGCCCCAGCTGGCGCGAAACCGCCGTCACTTGCGCCTCATCCCTGCCTGATACAATAATCCCGGCAAGGCGCGAGAATGGCGGCATCTTTGCGGCTTCACGCGCCGCCGCCTCCACCTCCAGAAAATCATCGCGGCTTTGCGCGGCGAGCGCCTGCATCACGCGGCTTTCAGGATTATATGTCTGAAGCCACACATGCCCCTTCTCCGCCTCCCGTCCCGCGCGTCCGGCAACCTGGTGTAGCAACTGGAACGTCCGCTCGCTCGCGCGAAGATCGCCGCCCGAAAGGCCGAGGTCGGCATCGACAACACCAACGCAGGTAAGCTTTGGGAAATGGTGCCCTTTCGCAATGATCTGCGTGCCGATGATGATGTCAACCTTGTGCTCGCGAATATCTTCGAGCGTGTCGCGAAGCTGGTCATGCGTTGTGGCCGTATCGCTGGAAAGGATAATCGTGCGCATCTCCGGAAACGTCGACTGCACCTCTTCCAGAATACGTTCCACACCCGGGCCGCAGGGAACAAGGCTGTCCGCCTCTCCGCATTTCGGGCACGCTTTCGGGATTTTCGCATCGTATCCGCAGTGGTGACAATGCAGCTTTCCGGTATTCTTATGTTCGATCAGCCAGGCGGTACAGCGCGGGCATTCAAACCTGTGGCCGCATGAGCGGCAAAGCGTCAGCGGTGCATAACCGCGGCGGTTGAGGAAGAGCAGCGCCTGCCCGTTATCATCCTCGACCGTTTTGCGCAGCGCCTCGACAAGCGCCGGCGACAGGAATTTCCCGCGGTCCGGCTTGTCTTTCTTCATGTCGATCAAATGAATGTCCGGCATTCCGGCCCCGCCGTGACGGTCGGGCAGATGGTGCTGCTCGTACTTGCCAAGCCACACATTCTGCATTGTCTCAAGGCTCGGCGTCGCGGATACAAGCGCGACCGGAATTTTCCCCATGTGCGCGCGGACAACGGCCATATCACGCGCGTTGTAAATCACGCCCTCTTCCTGTTTGTACGCAGGATCATGCTCTTCATCAACGACGATCACACCGAGGTCGCGATACGGAAGAAACAACGCGGACCGCGCACCTACAACGACGCGGCTTTCGCCGGTTGCCACACCGCGCCACGTAATCTTGCGGCGATGATCGGAAAGCGATGAATGCCATATCGCGGGCGCACAGCCGAAGCGGGATTTGAAACGCTCCAGAAACGCATTCGACAGCGCAATTTCAGGCAGAAGGATCAACGCCTGTTTTCCGGCGCGCAGCGCGGCGGCAACGGCCTCGAAATATACCTCCGTCTTTCCGGAACCGGTGACGCCGTCCAGAAGATGCGCACTGAAATCTTCCTTTTCCACCGCCCTGATCATCGCGTGCGCGGCGGTCGCCTGCGCCAGGGAAAGTTTTGCGCCGTCCCGCGTCATATCAGGATTACGGCAGGGCGGCGGCTCCGCCAGAACAGTTTCCTCAAGGAAACCTTTTTCAAAAAGCGTTTTGATCACGCCCGCGCTGCATCCCGCCTCCGCCGCAAGTTCGGACGGGCGGCGCGCAAGGCCGTCGGCCGCGACCTCCATCACCCGCCGCGCGGCAGGAGAAAGCGACTGCCCCTCATTCAACGCCGCACCGCGCCTGTAAGCGCGGATATCATTCGGTTTTTCCAGCGCCGCGGGAACACTCAGGCACAGTTTCAGGAACGATCCCAGATCGCTCATCGTGTAATGCGCCGCCCATTGAAGGAATTTCCGGTGCGCCTCCGGCATCGGCGGAAGATCATAGATATCGAGAACGGATTTAACCTTCGACCGTGCGATATCGTCCGTACCCTCGCCCCAGACAACCCCCGGCACCTGCCGCGCACCGAGCGGCACAAGGACGTAGGAGCCGTCCTGTACGCCAAGCTCCGCCGGCGCCTCGTAATCATACGGCCGGTCGACGGGATATGGCACCAGAACGGATTTCATTGACATAAACAAACCAAATACAATAACCTGCCCCGACTATAGGGAAAACAACCCGCCAGCAAAAGATACAAAGCAGAAGTGTAGACATGTCAGTGCTTAAAAAACTAGTCAACCTTTTCACCGGCGCGGCAAAGCAGGAACAGAAAGAAACCGTTTCCGAATTTGTTGAGCTTCCGTTTATGGTGCTTGAAACGATCGCGAACCATCTGCCGGCCGGCAAAAAGGTGAACCAGCCTTTCGCCTGCGCCGAAAGATGGGATGATATGGCGGCACTGCTGCGCAACACACCGCCGGGCAGAGCGGACAGGGAAACGATCGATATGCTCGCGCAGAATATCACCCTGATCGCCAGCCAGATCAGGATTCAGGACGTGTATGGCGACATAAAGATTCAACGTAAACCCATCGACACAATTACCAAAAACCGTTTCTCCTTCCATGTCATCGCCGCCGATCATCAGGCCGTGCAGGAAGATTTGCCGAACGTAACGAGGTTTCAGCCGAAAAGCGGCCTGCCCATTCCGGAAGAGCTTCTGCCATTCGAGAGGAATATCCAGAATGCGCGGAAAATCACCGATTTCATCGAAAAGTTCGATAAGATTATCCTGTGCTACGTTTTTGACGCCGGACAAAAGAAAGAGGTGCCCAAAGGCCACAGCGTCGGCATGTCCCGCAGTGGAAGACATCATCATTAAAGCCTTGCCCTTTGCGGGCGGGCGTTCTATTTCTGGCACAGATTTAAATCAAAGGAACATCATCATGAAATTCTTCGTCGATACCGCTGACATCAACGACATCAAGGACCTCGCGGCCACAGGCCTGCTCGACGGCGTTACAACGAACCCGTCATTGATCGCAAAGTCGGGCAAGCAGTTCCTGCCGCTGATCGCGGAAATATGCGAAATCGTCGAAGGCCCCGTCAGCGCCGAAGTCGCCAGCACGGATTATGAAACGATGATTCAGGAAGGCCGCAAGCTGGCCGCCATCGCCGACAACGTCGCGGTCAAGGTTCCGCTGACGCCTGCAGGCTTGAAGGTTTGCAAAGAGCTGTCCGACGAAGGCACAATGGTCAACGTCACGCTCTGCTTCTCCCCGGCCCAAGCCATTCTGGCCGCGAAAGCCGGTGCGACATTCATCTCCCCGTTCGTCGGCCGTCTGGATGACCTTGCACAGGACGGCATCCAGCTGATCGAAGACATCTGCCAGATTTATGCGAACTATCCCGAATGGTATACGGAAGTGCTGGTCGCCTCCGTCCGCCATCCCGTGCACATCATCCAGTCCGCGAAGATCGGCGCCGATGTCGTGACATGCCCGCCTTCGGTCATCAAGCAGCTCTACAACCACCCGCTGACCGACAAGGGTCTGGCGACGTTTGTCGATGACTGGAAAAAAACGGGGCAATCGATTCTCTAGAAACAAAAACGGCGGGGTGACCCGCCGTTTTTTTAATTCATCTTGTACCCACGCGGCGGTTTGTCCGCAGACAACATCGTAAGGCTTCCATGATCCTGTTTGACGGGAACAGCGATCTCCTCGTCATCCATTCTGACCTCGCGCTGATCGCCGATGGGCTTGCGGGAATTTTGATATATCTGCTCAGCATCACTTAATTTTCGAATGCCGAACTGCTCCGGCGTGCCCAGATATGTAAGCGGCTTCTTCGGCAGTTCTGGCAAAAGAATCTGGTCTTCCTTTTTCATGTCGCGGATATAAGCCATGATATCCACCCCGGGCTTCTCTACCGCCTCCTTATAGACGACGTTCAAGCCCTTGCTTTCGGCAATGAGGTTGAGCGCACGTATGGCGCGCGGCTGGCAGGCATTTTCCTCGAGGAATTTGCGGGCGATTTTTACAAAGCCCTCGTTTTTGTGGCTTTCAAGGGCGCGGCGCCACTGGATAAGCAGAATAACCTCCGCACCGCGATTTTCGTTAAAGGCGCGCTTTAGCAGGCTGTGCTTCAGCTTTTTCATTTTCGACCAGTTATCGTACGTTTCCGACATGGCTTACTCCCCTTGTTCTTATTGGTTTTTATTATTGAAAACACAGAATATTAGGGTTTGCTAGAGTTATTTGCACAAAAACACAGATTTTTGGGGTGTAACCGCCATGAATCTCCATGCTAGAATCAGTGAAAAGGGTAATTGATTCATGTCCGATACCATGGCCGATATAGAAAAAGATCAGATCTCCGCCGCCGACGTTGTTGCCTTCCTGAAGGCCAACCCGCAATTCCTGCAGAAAAATCCGGAGGCCGTGGATTTCCTCGTCCCGCCGAAAAGCGCGGACAAGAACGTGAAGGACTTCCAGTCTTTCATGATCGACCGTTTGAAGAAAGACAAGGAACGTGTCGTAACAACGGCGCGCGAACTGATCGACAACGCCCGCTTTAACATGAACAATCAGCAGCGCATCCAGAATGTGGTATTGCGCATCCTGGAAGCCCGCAATTTCGAAGAATTCATCCATACAATCACGATGGATATGGCGACGATGCTGGACACGGACATCTGCGTCCTTGTCGTTGAATCGAGCGGTTTCGACATCCCGCACATCAACACACCCGGCGTGCGCGTGGTCCCGCCCGGAACCATCGACAAATGGATGGCCGGAAAAAGCGCGATCCTGCAATCCGGCATATCGGGGATCGAGGTTATTTACGGCGGCGCCTTTACGCTCGTTCAGTCTCAGGCCCTGCTCCGCGTCGATATCTCCATGAACACGCCGCCCGCAATCCTCGCCTTCGGCAGCCGCGATCCGGAAATGTTCGAGGACGGTCAGGCAACCGACCAGATCGCCTTCCTCGCCCGCGTTGTCGAACGCGTGTTCCGCGCGTGGCTGGACATCCCGCACCATTCATGAATGCCCGCGAAATACAGCAAAACGCCCGTTTAAGCGAAAACCAAGGCCCCTATACGCTCTACCGCGCCGACACGCACGGCACCGAAAGCATCGTCGTCGATCATGTCAGCGAAACCTTCGCCAAAGCCGCCATGGAGCAGCTGGAGGCGCGCCCTCATCATCAGGGATACTGGTACCGCATACCGGAACGCGCGGCGCCATGATAAAGAAGGAAATACTCGAATGCTGCGCCGCCGACCTCGCCGTAACACTTGGCGCGTGGCAACAATGGCTGAAGGTTGAGAAGAACGTCTCGAAACATACGCTCCGCGCTTACACGAGCGATCTTTCGCAATTCGTGACATTCATGGCAAATCACAAGGGACGCGCCCTCTCCGTTTCCGATGTGTCCGATACGGGCCTGTCGGATTTCCGCTCATGGATGTCGCGCCAGGCGATGGACGGCCGCGTGAATGCCAGCCGCGCGCGCACCCTCTCCGGCCTCAAGAATTTCCTGTCATGGATGGACAAGCAGGGCATCGCGCATAACGCGGCGATCAAAACGGTCCGCACGCCGAAACTCCCGCGCAAACTCCCCCGCCCGCTTCATGAAAATCAGGCCTTCCAGATTTTGACTGACAGTGCGGGCGGCGGCGGCTGGGTATCGCTTCGCGACCGCGCCTTGTTCACGCTGCTCTACGGCTGCGGCCTGCGCATCGACGAGGCGCTCTCGCTCGACATCCGCGATCTTCCGCGCGACGGCTTCTTGCGCGTCACGGGTAAGGGCCGCAAGGAAAGACAGGTTCCCGTTCTCCCGCTCGTGATCACGGCACTCAATGAATACAGGGAATCATGCCCCTACGCCGAAACGAGCGACCGCCCCCTCTTCATCGGTGAGAAAAACGGCAAACGCCTGCATCAGGGCGTAGCGCAGAAAGCAATGCGCGACATGCGCCGCAATCTGGGACTGCCGGAAACGGCAACGCCGCACGCGCTGCGCCATTCCTTTGCCACGCATCTTCTGCAGAACGGCGCGAATTTGCGCGAGATTCAGGAGCTTCTCGGCCACGCTTCCCTTTCGACAACCCAGCGCTATACTGATATCAACGCGGAAGAGATGCTCGCCATATATCGCAAGGCCCACCCCCGGGCGCAAAACGAACTGTAAGAAGGAGATTATCATGGCCGAATATGTTGATGGCTTTGTCATTGCCATCCCGAAAAAGAACATGGAACAATACAAGAAAATGGCGAAAACCGCCGCCAAGGTATGGCGCGAGCATGGTGCGCTTGATTACCGCGAATGCGTTGCCGAAGACCTGAAGGTGAAATTCGGAACACCGTATCACAAGCTTGTCGGCGCAAAGCCGAGCGAGACGATCATCTTCGCATGGATCACCTTCAAATCCCGCGCCCAGCGCGACAAGATCAACAAGAAGGTAATGGAAGACCCGCGCATACTGGGTATGTGCGGGCCTGAAAATGCGCCTTTCGAAATGTCCCGTATGAGCTACGGCGGCTTCGAAACGCTGGTTAAATAATAACGCTAGATGTGAAGCGCGCGTCCGGCCACGGCCAGCGCCGCTTCCTTCGTCACTTCCTCCAGCGTCGGGTGCGCGTGGCATGTGCGGGCGATGTCTTCCGCGCTCGCGCCGAATTCCATGGCAATGACCACTTCGGAAATCAGCGTCCCCGCTTCCGGCCCTACAATGTGGCATCCCAGAACCTTGTCCGTTTTCGCGTCTGCGATGATCTTGACGAATCCTTCCGTCGCATTCATCGCGCGCGCGCGACCATTTGCCATGAACGGGAACTTTCCGACCTTGTATTGAACGCCGTCTTTCTTCAGGTCGTCTTCCGTTTTGCCGACAGAGGCAATTTCCGGGAACGTGTAGACAACGCCGGGGATAAGGTTGTAGTCGATGTGACCGGATTGACCCGCAAGCATTTCTGCAAGGACAACGCCCTCGTCTTCCGCCTTGTGCGCCAGCATTGGGCCGGCGATAACGTCACCGATCGCGTAGATGCCGGCAACATTGGTTTTGAAATGCCCGTCCGTTTTAACGCGGCCGCGCTCGTCCAGCTCGACACCCGCTTCTTTCAAACCAAGCCCGTCCGTAAACGCCTTGCGGCCGACGGCCACCAGAACGATCTCCGCGGATAGCTTCTCCGCAGCGCCGCCGACGGCAGGCTCGACCGTCAATTCAACACCTTTTTTGCCAGGTGTCGCGGACGTGACCTTCGCGCCAAGCTTGAAGGTCAGGCCTTGCTTGGCCAGAATTTTCTGCGATTCCTTGGCAACTTCGCCATCCATGCCCGGCAGGATGCGGTCGAGATATTCGATAACCGTCACTTTCGCGCCAAGACGCGACCACACGGAACCGAGCTCCAGCCCAATAACACCGCCGCCGATAACGATCATGCTTTCCGGCACCTTCTCAAGCGCGATGGCGCCCGTGGAGGAAACGATCTGTTTTTCATCGATCGTAATGCCCGGCAGGGAGACGACATCCGAACCCGTCGCGATGATAACATTCTTCGTGCCATATTCTTTGCCCGCAACGGAAACACGGCCCGCGCCGAGGACTTTGCCCTCACCCTTCAGCCAGTCGATCTTGTTCTTCTTAAACAAAAATTCGATCCCGCTGGTGTTGGAGGCGACGACCTTGTCCTTGTGGCCCATCATGCCCTTGAGGTCCAGCTTCACGCCAGAAACCTGAATGCCGAGGTCTTTCATATGGTGCTGGACAGATTCATACTTTTCCGAAGCGTGCAAAAGCGCCTTGGACGGAATACAGCCGATATTCAGGCACGTCCCGCCGAGTTTTTCCCGCTTTTCAACGCAAGCGACCTTCATACCCAGCTGCGCGGCGCGGATTGCCGCCACATATCCGCCAGGTCCGGCGCCGATAACGATCAGATCGTAAGATGTTCCTTCGGTCATAAAATTATCCACAAGTCTTTGAAGTGTTTCAGAATGTTGGCTTTCGGCCTGAAACCCTTGTACTCCAAAGGTTAATGCGTTTCCAGACCTAATTAATTACCATAAGAAATATTTGACAAATCCCTAATATTTACGTTACAAGCTTCAAAACGAGGGGCTTAAATTATGAGTTACGACAAGATCATCGGTTTCGGCATTGATCCTAATAATCCAAAGGGACCTTTGCGTCAGCTGACGCATCGCGAGAGAGACTGTTTTATTCGTATGGGCGTTGAGCCCATTTTTTGTAACTTGAAAGAACTTATGCCCGCGCAAAACCGCGAGCCGGAACAAAAAATCCTTCTGAAATCTTCCAAAGATTTAATGCTCGTCCGCGAAATTATCAGCGACGCCCGCAACGCCTTTCTCATTCCCGACCAGAACTACGAACACAAAGACCCGCTGACCAGCATCCTGATCGACAGCGCTAACCAAGCCCTTCTCGATGAGGATGACTATACGCTCCGCTACCGCTTTGAGCTGAACCCTGAAACAGGTGAATTCACGCAAGGCGACTATAACGAAAAGAGCGGCATGAAGACATCCAACGTAATCGGCGGATGCACGGACCGTATCGAGCGTGAACGCGAACAGGAACCCGACGAAAGCAAAGAGCAAGCCTATAACGCTTTCATTAAACAACAGCGCATGATGGGCGACCCTGCCCGCTGCGATAACTTGAAATTCTCCGACCTTGCCGTTGGCGCAGCGTATCAGGCCGCCCGTAACGAAGTCGGCGTTGCCTTCAAACACCCGACCGACAATGTCATGATCGTCTTCGAAATGTGCGAAGACATCTGGCACAGCATGGATTCAAATTTCAATGTTATGCAAAGATATGTCGAAGCGGAAATCGAACCAAAACAGGTTTGGGGGGAAATTCCCGCCCGCATCCGCGACAATCCGGAAAATTTCCAGGAATACATCTACAATGCGATGACAATGTTCCGTGACCACTTGCACAAGAACATTCCTGGCTCGAGCATCAATATGAAGAGTAAGGCCGAGCTGACCAAGGAAGATATTGCCAATTCCCATGCCCTGGATAAGGGGCTTTTGAAAAGCCTGGGACTGTCCCGCGTGTTTGAATATGCGGTATCTATCCTAGGCGGACAGACCAATCTGGAAGACGCCCTGACAGCATGCCACAAAAGCATTTATTATCATGGCCTTGATCTTCACAGAGAAAAACAAAACTACAATATCGATACTCTGAAACCGAGATGGGATCGTATCGGTCATGGTAACGGCCTGATGATCTCCAGCAACGATAACTATATGCAAAGACAACCTGGCATGGTTCCGGTTGCAGCGTACCATTAATCGTTATAACGTGCGCCCATGTTTGACTTCTGCGGCATTGGAAACGCGTGCATAGACATTGTCGCGAAAATCGACAATGACTTCCTCGATTCCTGGAATTTTCAAAAGAGCATCTGCACCTACCTGACCCTCGACCGTGCCGACGCACTGGAGGCCGCCCTTCCCTCGCCGGAATATATCCCCGGCGGCTGCGGCGCAAATACGGCGTCCATCATCAAGGCACTGGGCGGCGACGCATCCTTCATCGGCCGCGTGGCGCAGGACACAGTAGGCCAGCGCTTCCTGGATGACATGGCCACGCGCGGCATCCGTTACACAGGAACGCCGGATTCATCCCCGGGTGCAGGCTCAACCCGCATCTTCGCCCTGATCACACCGGACACGGAACGTACCTTCGCCGCCTTCTACGGCGTGCAGGAGGATTTGAGCGAGGCCGACCTCGATGCCGAATCCATCCGCCTGTCCCGCTTCATGTATCTGGACGGCTATGCCCTCAATTCCCGCCGCGGCGGAGAGACCTTTTTAAAGGCGGCTGAAATTTCCAAGGCCACAGGCAACAAGGTCGTCCTGTCGCCGAGCGACCTTTCCATCCTGACCAAATACCCGGATGTCGTTTCCGCCCTGACGGATGTGTCGGACATGATCGTGTGCAACGCACAGGAAGCAAAATTCATCGCGAAAACACCGGACCTCAACGCCGCACTGATCGAACTTCGCAATATTTTTGAATGCGGCGCGGTCACGGACGGCGACCACGGCGTTCATGTTTTCGATGCGAACGGCATAACGCGCGTGAACGCGGCAACACCGCCCTCCTCCGTCACGGATACGAACGGCGCAGGCGACGCCTTTGCGGGCGGTTTCCTGTTCGGCCTGTCCCGCGGCATGGGCATGGAAAAATCGGCAAGGCTTGGCAACCGCTGCGCAGCGGATATAATCACTCATGCGGGCGCGCGCCCGGTACGTGATTATTCAGCCTTTCCGGATTCCGTTTGATGGTCTTTGACAACCCGTTTACCGCCATGCAGGCCGCCGTCGATATCGTAGGCGGCAGCGCGCACGAAACCAACAAGATCGCCGCAACGCTGTATGGCGACGGCTTCTCCCTCTCCCGCACCAATTACTGGCCGGAGCCGATTTTGAAATCCTTCGGCAAGGACACGGACATCGGGAATTCGTCTGGCACCGTCCATGCGGAAACGTCCTGCATTCTACAGGCGGGACGCGCTGTCGAAGGCGCGACGCTCTGCATTACCGACCCCTTTTGCCCCAACTGCGCCAAAAATATCGTCGAGGCCGGAATAAAGAAAATCTATATCGACCACAAAGGATTCGATAAGGATTTCTTTCACCGCCGCTCCGGCC
Organism: Micavibrio aeruginosavorus; assembly: GCA_003240795.1. GTDB lineage: Bacteria > Pseudomonadota > Alphaproteobacteria > Micavibrionales > Micavibrionaceae > Micavibrio_A > Micavibrio_A aeruginosavorus_B. The sequence goes on from QFNK01000010.1 coordinate 13,502, forward strand.
ATTTCGAAACACTGTCCATGCGCATTTGTGAAAAGGCAGGCGTCAGCGTTTACCAGCTCTGGCGCAAGGACGAACGCACCGCCGCCATTCACGCCGCGCCCATAGGCTATGAGCCGCAGGAAGACAGCCCCGTTTACACCGAAAACGTCGAAAGCCTGAGCGAAAGCATATTCCAGGATGTCATCGCCCGTGCCTTTAAATTTCATGAAAAACGAAAATTTGCGCTGGCCTTCGCAAAAGAGGGCAATGGGAATATAGTATCCCTGACCGCGCGCGGCCATGCCGTCACGGGGTTCACGATGAACGATCCGAATGACATCGCCGCGATTGAAAACGTGCAGGACAAATACAGCCTATTTCAGGAGCCTGTGAACCGCATCCTGATGCATGCCGCGCGGCACGGACTGACGTTATGCGCGGGTTACCTTTTTGCCTCGCAAGTCCCGACCAGCCGCGAACAGGTCAACCTCGTCGGCGCAGGGATCGATCGCATCACCATCGGTGATGTCAGGAAATCCCGCGACGCTCACGCCCTTACCGCCATGGCGCAATTGTCCGATGCGAAAATCATCAGCTATATCTGAAACCTTTCCGGTGCAACCGGACGGCTATGCCACGCTGATCGACCGCCAGCGTCATGAGGATTTTTTCACCAGCGAATTTCCGGCGCAAGTGGCCGCGGATATTATCGAACGCACACTTAGCGGCGCGCAGAGCCACCCAAATCCGTCAATCCTTCATATGCTCGGCATCCCAGGCGCGGGGAAGTCGACCTATGTAGCGGCGCTGGACCACACGGACAAAATTCTGGTCAGCTTTGACAAAATCACGGAAATGATTCCGGCTTATCAAAATGACCGCAAAGAACTTGGCGCGTTGGAAGCTTTTGCGAAATGGGAGCTGCCCGCCCGCATGCTCGGCTACCACATCCTTCACATGGCGGTCGGCAACAGGCAGGACATTATTTTCGATCATGGCGGATCGCGGGACGACCATGCGGCGTTTCTCGGCGCGATCAAACGCGAGCTTGGCTACAGAATTGAGATCGTGCATCTGGATGTGGATCAAGTTACCTCAATGCGGCGTGTTCATGTCCGCGAACAGGATGGCGGCCGCCACGTACCGCCTGCATACATTCCCGAACGGCACGATTTGATCGAACGGCTCCTGCCACGATACCGCGACATTGCGGATAGTTTCATCACTGTTACATTGTAAAAAACCCCGCTTTCAAAGCGGGGTTTAATGTCATTACACTTCGAGGATCAGTCTTTGCGGATCTTCAAGCGCCTGCTTGATACGGACGAGGAAGCTGACCGCCTCCTTGCCGTCGATGATGCGGTGGTCGTAGGACAGCGCGAGATACATGACCGGACGCGCCTTGATCGAACCGTCAGGCATAACGACCGGACGCTGCACGATGTTGTGCATGCCGAGGATACCGCTCTGCGGGGTGTTCAGGATCGGCGTGGAAAGCATGGAGCCGAACGTGCCGCCGTTCGTGATTGTGAACGTGCCGCCTTTCATCTCATCCATTGTCACTTTACCATCACGTGCGCGAAGGCCGACATCGGCGATGTCTTTTTCGATCTGCGCCATGTTCTTGCTGTCGCAGTCCTTGACGACCGGAACGATAAGACCCTGCGGCGTCGATACGGCGATCCCGAGATCGTAGTAGTTTTTGTAGATGATCTCATCACCGGAAATCTCTGCGTTTACCGCCGGGAATTCCTTCAGCGCGTTGACGGCGGCCTTCACGAAGAAGGACATGAAGCCGAGTTTCACCTTGTATTTCTTCTCGAACGCATCCTTGTACTGGCTACGCATTTCCATGACGGCGGTCATATCGACTTCGTTAAACGTCGTCAGCATCGCAGCCGTGTTCTGCGCTTCCTTCAGGCGTTTTGCAATCGACTGGCGCAGGCGTGTCATCTTCACGCGCTCTTCACGCGGGCCGGCTTCACGCGGTGCGGAGGCCGTTCCGGCGGGCGCGCCCATCGGCGGCGGAGATTGCTTAACGGCGCCGCCTTCCATGTGGTTGATGACATCGCCTTTCGTCACGCGGCCATCGCGGCCCGTGCCGGAAACATCGGCGGCATTGATATTGTTGTCGGCCATCATCTTGTTGGCAGCAGGACCGTTGCGGCCTTCGGCCTCGGCAGGCGTTGCATTGGATGTGACGGGCGTCGGCGCGGACTGAACAGCGACAGCAGGCGCAGGCGCGGCAGGAGCCGGAGCGACAGGGTCGGATTTCGCGCCGCCCTTGCCGTCATTCGCGGCAACACCGGCACCGATTTCACCGAGGATCGCGCCAACACCCACGTTGGAGCCTTCCGGCGCAATGATGCGGGAGATGACACCGGCGCTCGGCGCGTTGACCTCGAGCGTGACCTTGTCCGTTTCCAGCTCGACAATCGTCTCATCGGCGGCGACAGAGTCCCCTTCTTTCTTCAACCATTTGGCAACGGTTGCTTCGGATACGGATTCACCAAGGGTGGGAACTTTGATTTCTGCCATTTTTGTCTCTTCAAAAGCTGGGTTTTATGTTGCCCTAACATGGCGCGTAGCGCGGGCAAGGTCAAGCCTTTAGCAAGAGTTTAAGGCAGTTATGGCGCTTTCGGCTCCTGCCCGGCTTTTCGCTCGCGCCGCTGCTGGACGGCCATTCGCGCCTTATGAATATTTTCGATATTCACAGGAACAACCTGACGCCCGTCCGTCACTTTGATGTTCAGGCGGTGATAGGTGCTGTTCGGATATTCGCACTTCTTGTAACGCACCTCGCCCATGACAAGATACGTGTCTGGAGCGAGCATGGAATGACGGTCATGCGTATTGTTCCGCTCGTCGATATAGATTGCAAACTGCACATAGGCTTTTTTCCCGCGTGCGTCCTTGCCGATTTCGATGCGGTCGATCGGTGCCTGCGGAACCTTGTGAAAACTTTTCTTGCCGCCTTCCGCTTTTTGCAGGCGCGGAAACGGGTCATGATAGGCGTTTGTTGTCACTTCAACGGCGGCGAACAAGGGCTCACTTCCCGCTTTGTGCGCCTCGAGCCTTTGCACCAGATCCAGCAAGCGGCCCCGCTTGCCCGCGCGGATAAAGAACTGTTCCCACGTGACGGCATTGTTCTGGAAGACGACCCTGCTGTCCGCAATACGCGCCGTGTCGGCCTTCAGGAGGAATTTGAGAATATCGTCGGCCTTGCGGATCACGAAGATTTCGCGGTCGCGCATATCCTT
>QFNK01000398.1 GCA_003240795.1 Micavibrio aeruginosavorus
CTCGTTCTTCTTTTTGGAGATCAGCGTAACGATGTCCTCGTTCAATCCCTTGGGCGCGTACTCCATCTCGATGTCGGTTTCAAAACCGGCTTCGTATTTGTTCAGGGATTTGACTGTTTCGATTGTTTCTTCGGTAATACTGCTCATTTTTTTATGCCCGTGCTCCGGCGGCTTGTATCATTTGCGCGAGGGAGACATCCTCCAGCGCTTTTTGCATGGCGGCGTTAACGGGGTCCCATTTGCCTTTCATGGTGCAGGCGGCGGAATGCGCGCAACCTTCATGCTGGCCGTCCACGCATGAGGTCAGTTGCACCGGCCCTTCGAGGGCGACGATGACGGAGGCCATGGAAATGTCTTTCGGTTCTTTCGCAAGGCGGTAGCCGCCATTGACGCCGCGCGACGACGCGATCAGCGATCCGCGCGCCAAAAGTTTCAGCACCTTGGCCACCGTCGGCTCGGGCAGGCCCGTTTTTGCGGACAGGCCGGACGCGGTTTGCTGGGCTTCGCCGCCCTCCGCCATGGCGCCGAGTATGATTACGGCATAATCCGTCAGTTTTGAAAGCTTTATCATGTCAATTCAAAGGGTTATAAATCAGAACCGTGTAAGTACCAATTAAATGTCATGATTTGGCCGATTTTTCAAGGATATTGGCAAAAATAATGGCTGATATGTGCGGGTTGCGAGTGAGTTGCAGTTGCCAAGGACCAGCCCCGTGCTACGCTTTGCGGCATGACACAGCGCCCCCTCGTTCCGGTTTTTGCGGCCACGCTTTTCCTCAGTGCTTTTTTGATCTTTACCGTCCAGCCGATGGCCGGAAAGATGATGCTGCCCCTGCTCGGCGGCAGCCCTTCGGTGTGGAACACGGCGATGGTGTTTTTTCAGGCGATGCTGCTGGCCGGATATGCCTATGCCCATTTCATCGCGCGGCATTTCAGCCTGAAGGCGCAGGCGGTTACACATCTCGTCCTGCTCGCGGCGTTTATGGCTTTTCTCCCCCTTGCCCTGCCGGAGGGTATCAGCGCGCCCGACGAGAGTGGCCAGAGCGCGTGGCAACTGGTGACGATGCTGACCTGTCTTGGCGGGCCGTTCTTCGTGCTGGCGGCCAGTGCGCCGCTGTTCCAGCACTGGTTCGCCAGCAGCGGGCACGAAGATGCGGAAAACCCTTATTTCCTTTATGCCGTCAGTAACGCGGGCAGCATGGCGGCGTTGCTGTCTTATCCCGTTCTGATAGAGCCGTTCCTTTCATTGTCCGGCCAGCAAACGGCATGGGCGGGCGGTTATGGTCTGCTGGCACTGTTCGTCGCGGCCTGCGCCTATCTGGTGCGCGGCGGCGACAAGCCGATAACAACACTTTCTTCGCTGCAGGCGGACGC
>QFNK01000399.1 GCA_003240795.1 Micavibrio aeruginosavorus
CGATGCAGTCTAATATCAAGGATATGATGAACGGTATGCCGACCGCAAATCCGTTCGATGTAAAGTCCGTGATGGACGTTCAGCGCAAGAACTTCGAAGCCATGACCAACGCCATGCAGGGCTGGCAGTCCATTGCCCAGCGTCAGGCCGAAATGGTTACGCAATTCGTACAGGACAACGCTACGATGGCGCGCAGCGCGATGGACACCACCGCCTCCCCGCAGGATGCAATGACGCGTCAGGCGGAACTTGTGAAAGCGGTTTGCGAAAAAACGATGCTGAACACCCAGGAAATCGCCGAGATGATGCGCAAAGCAACCGTCGAAACGGCGAACATCATGGGCAGCAACGTCAAAAAAGCCGCAGCAAAAGACTCCGAATAGTCAGCGGTGAAAGAATTACGAAAGCCGCCTTCGGGCGGCTTTTTCTTTAAACGAGGATAGAATGAGCGAACAGATAGAATACGCCGATTTTGAAAAGGTCGATATCCGCGTCGGACGTGTGGTGGATGTGCAGGATTTCCCCGAGGCACGCAAACCCGCCTACAAGCTCTGGATCGATTTCGGCCCTGAAATCGGCGTCAAAAAAACCTCGGCGCAGGTGACCCAGAATTACACACACGAAACGCTCAAGGGAAAACTGGTCGCTGCCGTCGTGAACTTTCCGCCGCGCCAGATCGGCAAATACATGTCCGAAGTGCTGACGCTCGGTTTTCCCGATGCGGATGAAAACGTGACGCTGATCTCGCCGGACAAGGACATCCCCCTCGGCGGCAAGCTGTATTAGACCGGCAAATCCATCACGACACGAAGGCCGCCTTTGGGACTCTTGTCGAGCCACACCGTGCCGCCATGCGCCAGAACGATGTCCTGCACGATCGGCAAGCCAAGACCGACGCCGCCCGTTTTGACATTGCGTGAACTCTCGCCGCGGTAGAACGGCTTGAACACATCCTCATATTGCGCTTCCGGAATGCCTGGCCCGTCGTCGTCGACGCATATCTCGACCGTATCGCCGAACCGCCGCGCGCTGACCCATGCATGACGCCCGTATTTCAAAGCATTGCCGATCAAGTTCTCAAGGCACCGCGTAAACGCAACGGGGCGCAGCGGCAGGCTCAGATCCTCAGGCGTCTCGATGAACACCATCTCCTGCTCGCGGTTCATGTTGCGCGCGACCTGTACCAATAACTCGCCGAGGTCGGTTCGGACCGCTTCCTCGCCCGCCTGCCCGCGCGCGAATTCCAGATAGGCGCCGATCATCCGCTCCATGTCCGCAACATCGCTCTTCAGGTCGGCGACATCCGGCCCGCCGCCCATCATCTCCAGCTGCAACTTCATCCGCGTCAACGGCGTGCGAAGGTCATGGCT
>QFNK01000011.1 GCA_003240795.1 Micavibrio aeruginosavorus
TAAAGCTGGAAAGGTCGCTGCCAATCAGGTGGATCATGCTGTCACCTGCGCTTGTTGGCGGGTCTGCTTTCTTATCAATGCACCCTCAGTATCGACGGCCCCGATCATAAACAGCAGGTTCACGGACAGGACAAACCAGTCATAGGTCACCGGAGCCATGCCCGGGCTGGAGTTTCTAGCGGCGCGGAATTCGTCCCAGAGGCGGGAAACCGTTTTCGGCTCCTGTAAAAGGGCAAGCACCTCCGACCCCACTCCGATGAGGGCGCGATCAGGCCGGATATGCTTGGTTGGTAAAATCATGACTGGGCTACACTATCCTCAAAAATGTCGCAACGCTCGAAAAAATATGACAGAACGGCTGAAACGGCAGCCCTACGGTTGGCATCGCCGCCGTCCCCACCAGCATATCCGTAAAGGCTTTCATATATTTCGTCCGGTTTCGTGCCGTCATCGCGCAATTTTATGTATTCACGCTTAAAGGCACTTGCGACAGTATCAACATAATCTGGCACAGGATAATTATCAAAAAATCCCTGCACCCGCCGCGCTCCGACAAACCCGCCTCGGATAAGTTCGATCACTGCTATCGACAGGCCGTTTGCTGTCAGTTTCGCCGCCGATGGAGCTACAGGATCGCCCATATCACTTCTTGGGTCATAGTGCTGTATTCCCTGCACCGCTGCCCGAATATCATCATTGCCAATGTTGGCCACCATGTTTCTGGAAGGAAGCGGGCCGAAAAGAGAACTCAATTTTGTTTCCGGCAAACCATCGACAATATCGCTCAACTCCTGAAAACCATGCTGTCCCGTTTCCAGTCCCTCATTATCGGCTTTAAACTTCTCCAAATACTTAACGGCATCGGCAGGCAAACCGCCATCATCGTTGTGAACAAAAACCCACTGCTTCATTTCATCCTTCCAGTGTGCCTTTGCGCCATCAAAATCATCCTGCATCTTCTTGAGAAGGCTTTTTAAATCCATCTCTTTTGGGGCGTAACATTGAAAAATGATCCCGCCATTCTGACGGTAACCGTCACACTTTTTATCCCCAACATTTCCATGCGTCCTGACGGCGATAAAGTCGCCCGGATAGGCGTGTTCCATAATGACGCGAAAAAACTCCTGAAACTCGTTCCCCTTGGCGCGGAGATAGCGGTTTTCAAACTTCATACGGTAAAAATGCTTTTGAAACTGATCCAAGGCCATAAAATCAATCCCCCTTGGCACGATGCTGGTTCAAAGCGAACAGCTTTTCAAGGATTTCGTCGTCGGTCAGGTCGGTAGGCCATCCGTAGGCTTCGGCAATGGCATCATCCAGTTCCTTGTGGGCGTTTTGCAGCCATGTTGGTTTATCATTGTAAAGGTTGGTCAGGGTGCGCTTAGCCAGGATTTTTTCCGCCGCCTTGTCGGCAGGCACGATGCGGTCGGGATAGCCGGGCACGACCTCTGGCACACGCTTGATCGAACCGGCAGGGTTGAGCCAGTTTTCCCGCAACTCGTTTAATTTCCGCGCGGCTTCGGCGATTTTTTGCGCTTTTGAGTTTTTGGCAAGTTCGCTGGCGGGCTGGTTCGGCTCCATCCCCTTCGGAAACGGAAAAGTTTCAAACGTAGTCGAGGGCGTATAACGCGGATCATTACCTACTCCAAGCCATGTGCATAGTTTTAAAGACCAGAGTTCATGATGTTTGCTGGATAGAATTCCGAAGGTCGTATCATCATCGCGGGCGATGGCTACTACGGCACTGTCAGGTAAAATTTTACTGCTCGCCCACCTAAATAGCCGATATTTGGATACCCTTGGCGTGACAATACACCGATCAATTTTCGAAAGCGCGGACTTTATGTCGTTACCCGACCGCCCAAGCCTCCACCAATTTTCTTTTCTGGATTTATCCCTATTTTTATCTCGTTCAGGTTTTATGTTTTCCAATGCATATTTAAAGGGTGCCTCATACAAGCAGGCTTCACTCTGCCCCATATCGCCGAAGTCTATTATCCATTTATCGCTAGGACGGCGCACAATATCCATGCCGTTAATCCAAGGCTTTAAGACAGCTATATTGTGCTTTCCGTTAGGATTTACAGGCAAAAAGATCATTTTTCTTGCCGTTTCGCCGTCAATATCAAATGCCCCCACTTTTACTGGCCCCTGAAAGGCAATGTTCTTATTACCTTTAAGTCGTTTTATTAGAGCGACATCCACGGATAAAAAATTTTCTTTGGGTGTAAGATCAGTATAAATGCCGCCGACGATTATGTCTGAAATTTTGCATTCGGCCTGCTTTTCTTTTGAAAAACATGTCATGGAAACACGCACGGACGCACCTTCATTGACCCAATCTTCATCGGGCCATGCATTATAAATTTGAAACTTTTTTGTCAAATCATCTAGCACAACACGGTTTTTGCCACCGCGGATGGAATTCGTGGAAACCAGTCCGCCCCGCTGGAGCCATCCGGCTTTCATGTATTTGTTTACTTTGGCAAACCAGAAGCAGACAAAATCCGCTCCGCCTGGCACCTGTTTGTCGTACAACTTACGGACAGCTACGGTGTAAGACTCACCCAGTTCACGGATCATTTTTTTGTCCCCGATAAACGGCGGGTTGCCGACGATCACGTCAACCTTAGGCCACTGATACTCACTGCCGTCCTCATTCATCAGTGCGTCATGGCAGACGATGTTTTTCAAATTTCGCAAAACGGGGTTGGCCGGAACTTGAAAACCGTGTTTCTTAATCCACTGAATTTCCCCTATCCATACGCTGACACGCGCCAGTTCCGCCGCATAGGGGTTGATTTCGATACCGTAGATATTCTCTGGCCCGATTTCGGGAATGGATTGCGTCTGGCGGAATGTGACCTCGCCGTAGATATTTACCTGCTGTTCAATGTCCTTGAGGGCTTTCAGGGAGAGATATAGGAAGTTTCCGGAACCGCAGGCCGGGTCGAGAACCTTGAAGGATTTCAAGCGGGCTTTGTAAGCGTTGTATGCCTTTTCCGCCCTATTCTTCGCCTTTGTGGCTTCCCCGGCACGGTTGATGAGTTCCTTTTTTGAAATCTTGCTACCTGCCTCGACTGTTTCATAGGATGCGGCTTTTTTTAGTTCTTCATCAATCTTGATTTTAACCTGCTCCCACTCACGGGTGAGAGGCTCGACGATCACGGGGTTAATGATCTTCATAATCATGTCGCGGTCGGTGTAATGCGCCCCAAGCTGGCTTTGCTTGGCTGGATCAAGGCCGCGCTCGAACAGCGTACCCATGATCGACGGATCAATATCGCTCCAATCCTTTTTTGCGCTTTCAAACACCATTTGGATTTCATCAGGTTTCAATTCCAACGCGGTGTCGTCATCAAACAGGCCGCCGTTAAACCAGAGAATTTCTTCTATACCCCAATCGCCACCGTCCCGCATGGCCGCAAACAGGGATGATAATTTGCGCTGAAGGTCTGCAGGTGTTTTCAAGCTCCGCTCCAGCACATCAGTAAAAAGCCCTTTCCGTAGAAGCTGGATGTCCTCAGCAAACATGCAGAAGATTAGGCGGTTGACGAAGTGGGCAACTTGTTGCGGATCATAACCTCGCTGGCGTAATTTTTCCGAAATCGTAGCAAATTTGCCTGCGACTTCCTCCGTTAATTGCTGGCGGGATTTGGCGGGTTTCAGCCTGTCCGGCTCGAAAAACGCATAACGCAGCAGGTTCAGCTTGTCAGGATTTGCCAGCTCCTCCAGCGCGATTTCGTGTGTTTCGCTGACCAGATCGTTCCAATTTGTATGGATGATAAAGCGGTCGGTATCGCAGACGATCAGCAGCGGTGGGTTCGCCAGCGCGGGCGCATATTGCTGTAGCTGGGCATATGCCGCCTGCAAATCCTTGTGCTTGCCCTTATACTCCCAGCCGAAATGCCCCTTTTTCCAGACATCGGCAAAACCCTGCGAGCCGGTGGTTTTCTGCGCCCCGTACTCGAATGTGTACCATGTGCCGTCAGGATCAGCCTCGGCAGGGGTCGGATGTTCCAGCAGATGGCACAGATCAATAAAATGCTCTTGCGCTGCGGCGCGTTCCTTGAGACGCGACTTCTGCCATTTTTCTATAAATCTTTGCGCGGAAGCCATATCCCTGAAACCCAAAATTTTTATAAACTATTGGGACCAAGAGTATAAAAAAAAGCGCGGAGTAACAATAAGCAGGCTTAAGAAAGCAAGATAAATTAGGACGCACCGAAGCGTGCATTATGTATATAAATTCTAAAGCATTACAGCGTGTAACTGTGGCTGGACTGGAAAAAGTATTGCCTCAGGGGTGTTTGGTGACTGTAGCACTGATGACATATTTTGCTTTAAGCGCGCATGCAGAATAGTTTCTGGCGTAGAAAATAGACCTGAAATTCTTTCAATAGCAGCTTCCGCATGCGCGTAAATAATCCCTTCGGTAGCAAACTTACGGAATTCCGTAGAAGTGGGATTGGTATAATAAGCACCCGCCTTTTTTTCTTGCGGCATAAGCTGAACCGCTCCATCGCGTTTGAAGATGGACGCATTCTCCAAAACAAGACGCGCGGCTGTCGGCACACTGTCCAGATAAAGGTCCAACACAGGACGGTTTCGGTCTAGGGGCAATTCCCCTTTAGCAATGATATCTCCGCGATCAATGCCACAAGTCAGGTCGTGAAGGGTTAGGCCGTATGTCTTTTCACCATTCGCGATGGCGCGATAAGGCGTGAGAAGCCCTTTATAATCCGGCAAGAGGCCGCTGTGCAGGTTCCATAAAAATCCCTTTTCATGAAAAACGGAAATGGCCTCTGGTTCGAACACCTGAAGAAAACGGATGGCGATCCCGCCGCGATAATTGTCACTGACGATTTCATTCACAAAATCGGGATTGTTTACATCATCAATCTCGCGATAGGTCACGCCATGAATGGCCGCAAGCTGGCGATATGTATGATTGGGGGCGTCAGTGATGGGCTGACCTTCCAAGGTGGGTACAATTAGCTGCGATGGAAGCGTTGCATTAAAGAAAGCCACAACTGGCGGCGTGGGTATTTTGAAAGCACGATTTCGGTTCAAGGCAGTGTTGAAAATGACAGGTTCGTAACCCAAGTTTTTCAAACCCGGCACAACACGGTTCATAATCAACATACCGGTGAGGTCGTCGCAGACAAAGAGTGCAATCTTTTCCTTTACCGGCGACAGCATCATCATTCTTCTTTCTTCGGCGGAATAGTCGCCACCGATGTCCATGCAACGTTGAACAGCTTGCGGAAGCCGTCGGCGAATTTCCGATTGTGCATGACCACGATGTGAACGCTGTCTTCTTCAAAATTTAAAAGACCAAGCCTATCACCATAGGCATAGAAGGATTGATCATTCCACATTTCGCGTGGAAGCCAGCGATATTCTGCATACTTGCCGATCATTTGATAATCATCATGCCCAGCTGTGATTTTGAAATTCAGTTTTCCGAGTTCCAACATCCGGTTTGTGTGCATGGCGTTCCATTCTGAGCCGAGCCATTTCAACCAATTAGCAGGCTTGGCGTTGTGCAGACAAATTTCGCCGCCTTGTGTTTTTGCGACCTCGTAAACGTCATCCATGAACTTTCGGAAACCTTCCGCGCCTTGATACTGCTGCACCATGACCTTGCGCGGACGAATGCCGCCGTCATCAACAAATTCTACGCCCTTGGACTCGTAAAACAGGCGCAACGTGTCGAGGGTTGAAATGCGGGGACTATCCGTCTTGCCATTCTCTAGGTCGGCGAGAGTTTGCACCCCTACCCCTGTGGCAGCGGCCACATCATTCCGGCTAACGTCTAAGAAAGCCCTCGCGGAGCGGAGCTGTTGGGCTGTCATTTCCATCTGATACCTTTTTTCACGACTTATCCGTGTTTTTTAATAGTTGTTAAGGCTTTTTTAATCTTTAGTCAATATAAAACACGGTATTCCGTGATTTGCGGGGTATTAAAACCTTAATGTGTGGGGACTTACTATGTATACTATTGAAAATAAAGAAAATTTGGACGTTTCCAAGCTCCAAGAAGAACTCGAAAAGCAATACGGCCCGGCCGTGGCGCAGGATATTATTGACCGTATCCGCAAAAATGGCCCGATTACCAAGACACCGGACTATATGGATGTAAAAGCCATGTCTGAACTGGCCGAGCGTTTCCGCGCGCAGGCAATGATGGCCATCTGGCGGTTGAAGGCATGGCGCAAAGGTCAGGATAAACCCGCCTTTCAACAAAACCTGATCCAGCTTGAGGGAGCCTTCCTGCAACGTCAGTGCGAAGATGCCATCAAGCTGTATCGTCAGGCGCACAAAACCTACTTCGCGATGTACCATGAGGCGATGGCCTCCTTCACTGAAAAAATGACATCTGGCGTTGTTGCCAATCAAAAAACAGCGGGAGGTGCGGCATGATGTCCGAAGACATGAAAAAACAGTATGACTTCCGCTTCCGTCATTTCATCCGCGAAATCATCGTGGTCAGCCGTATGAAGCCGAAAGAGAAATTTATCTACCGCATCATGGACGGCGTTCCGTTCAAAGATCTGGAAACCGCCCTGATGATGGCCAAAATGGACTACGGCCAGAAAATGGACGAAACCGTCAACGATAACCACAAAGCATAAAAAAGAGCCTCCTGCATTTGGGAGGCTCTTAAAATTTGGGCCTGATAATTGAAAGTTATCGGAAGTTAGGCATAAAAGTCGGGGCTGTTATGCGGCCTTGCGTTCTAAATCTTGACGCGGTCCGAAGAATTCAAAATGGACCTGTGATGCAGGAATGCCCCATTCGAGTAACTGATGGTACATACTGACCATGAAAGGTTTAGGCCCACAGAAATAATAATCCGCGTCCTTCTCCGGCACAAGGTGTTCGATCAGGGCAGCATCGATCATACCCGTGTCGCAGGATGGATGGCGTACAACGCCCTCACACGGTGGTTCGTTATAGCGAAAATGAGTTTGTAGATTGTTATGGCGAGAAGCAAGCTGTTCAAGCTCAGCGCGGAAAGGCTGAACGTTTTCATGCAGACTGCCATGAACGAGAATAATTTTACGTTCAGGCATTTCCTCTAATGCGGTTTTGAGGATGCTATAGAGGGGCGTTATGCCGATACCGCCCGCCATCAAGACAAGGGGACGCTCATGTTTTTCTGTTACATCTAGGAAAAATTCGCCGGATGGGGGCGCAATTTCGATCATCGCGCCAACATCCATTGCGTCATGCAGCATGTTTGATACGTATCCTTTTGGTGTGTCTGCTTTAGGCCCTGTCTCGCGCTTCACGCTGATGCGTAGATAATCCTGCCCCGGCTTATCGGACAGGCTGTAATTGCGCATAGTCGTGTGCCCGCATGGGCTTGGAACCCGAACCGTGATATATTGACCCGGCTTGAAAGAAGGCACCGTTCCTCCGTCGGCTGGCACAAGATAAAACGAGGTAATGATATCGCTTTCTTTTTCCTTACGCGTCACGCGGAAGTTTTTGAACTCTTCCCACCCACCCGGTGCCGCCGCCTGCTCTCTATAAATTTGTGCTTCGCGTCCAATCAGAATATCGGCCAAGAAACCATAAGCCTCACCCCACGCATTGACGATATCGTCCGTCGCAGCTTCCCCCAGAACCTCGCGTATGGAGGCTAGAAGGTTTTCCCCAACAATCGGATAATGCTCTGGTTTGATGCGCAAGGAAGCATGTTTCTGGGCAATCAGCTCAACCGCTCCGCCTAGAACCTCCAAATTGTCGATGTTAGCTGCATAAGCGCAGATTGCTGCCGCCAACGCCCGTTGCTGGGAGCCCGCGAATTGGTTCGCCGGATTAAACAAAGGGGCCACTTCAGGATTGTGGGAAAACATGCGCTTGTAGAAATGCTTCGTCAGCGTTTCACCATGCTTTTCTAGAACAGGGGCGGTGGATTTTACGATGGCAATGGTCTGGTCGCTAAGCATGGCTTCTCCTTAATATATATTCTTGATACATATTATAAAATGGTTTAACAATGTCAAATCATTTTAGGGAACTCACGATGCAGCTCACCCTGTTTACAGATTATGCACTCCGTAGCTTGATATTTCTGGCAGCGCATCCGGAAAGATCATCAAGCGTTAAAGAAATCGCTGAACATTACGGAATTTCGCGCAACCACCTTGTCAAAATCGTCCATAAGATGGCGACGCTGGGACTGATTGAAAGTACCAAGGGAAAAGGTGGCGGCATCCGCCTTGCAGGCGATCCTACAGCGATGCGTCTGGGGGATGTCGTCCGGAAGATGGAGAACATGGAAATTGTCGTCTGCTTCAATCAGGATACGAATACGTGCCGTATCAGTGAAGCCTGCCGCTTAAAGCATATTTTATATGAAGCAATGAATAGCTTTATCCAAACGCTGAACAAATACACGCTGACAGATGCCGCAATAAGCAAGGACATATTCGCTGCGATGATGGGGAAATCATCATTGTCGTGATGGACACCTTCTATTAAATTTACAGAAACTGAAAAAAACGAGAGGCTGAAGAGATGAGATTTATTGGATACTGCATAGCTTTTTTAACGATCCTCAGCGGTTTTTCTGCAGCCGCATCAGCCCATGTCAAATGGTTTGCGCCTTATATCGTGGAGGCATCGCCAAGGCCCATCGGTTATACTCTGACGGATATATGGTTCTGGACAGGGCTTGTCATGGTCCTCATCTTTTTCGCCGCGACGCGTCTGGTTGAAAGAACGACCACGGGTAACACGATCCAGCATTATTTAGACAGAGCTACAGACCCTCTTTGGCTACGGCTTGACGATTTTATCAAGGTCGTCATCGGGGTATTCTTTGTGGCTATATTTGCCGTTGGCGGAGTCTATCTAACCCCCGACCTGAAAACTTCTTCCGAATGGATATCGTGGTCCCAGCTTCTGATTGCGGCGTTAGTATTCTCACGTAGAACACAGCCACTTGCCGCTGCGGGGATTATCGGCCTATGGCTTTTGGCCCTGCGTGATTATCAACTGTTTCATATGCTGGATTATCTCGCGCTCGGCGTCGGTGTGGCGGCCTACCTCGTCCTGGAAGCATCCAGCAATGAGGATCTACGCAAACACCGCCTAACCGCCCTCCGTGTGGGCGTGGCCATTGCCCTGATGTGGTCCAGTCTTGAGAAGTTCGGATATCCTGATTGGTTTTATCCGCTCGTTGAAGAGAAGCCGTTTCTAACATTTGGAATTCCACGTGATGCGTTTATTCCGATGGCGGGTCTGGCGGAATTTACAATGGGCTTTGGTTTGCTTTGGACGCCGTTGATACGCCGTCTATCGGCGATTGCACTATTCATCATTTTTACCGCAGCCGTCTACCCTTTCGGGCGCATCGACCTCGTCGGTCATGCACTGATAATGGCGATTATCGTAGCCATTATTGCCGACCATTCGCGGGGCACCGATTTCCTTCCACGCGTGAAAGAAAAACTTGCGGGAATTCCATTGGGTTTAACGGCCGCCCTAATTCTCTTCGTCGGCGCATATTGGGGGTCGCATGCCCTGATTTACGGTGTCGGTAACGTTGTAACCGCAGATACTTCGCCGATGACCACGCATACTTTTGACCCGGACCACCCGCATGATACGGGCGCAGTGGGCGGCGAAACGGCTTTGGAAGCCTATCAAAGGGCGATGGAGGTCATGCACACCCCGATGATGGACGGCATCAGGCATCCAAACCCCGACATGGCTTTTGTTCTGGGCATGCTGCCGCACCATGTCGGCGCAACGGATATGGCCGAAATTCAGCTTAGATATGGAAGTGACCCACAAATGAAAGATTTGGCGGAGCGTATATTAAAATCACAACATGGAGAAATCGAGGAAATGCGCGCCTGGCTGAAAGCCCGAAACTATGAATTCCCCGATGCTAAATCCTCATCTGCGCATGATGATGGGCACCATTAAAGCCGAATGCGGTATTTATCCTAAATAAAAAAACCCGCCGTATTTGGCGGGTTTTCTTTTATAAAAGTCAGGATTACGGCTTGCAGCTTTCATTCCAGTTTTTGTTAAAGGGATTTTCGCAGAACTCGCATCCCGCAGCAGGTTTGTTCACAAACAAGTGGCCCGCCAAATAAGTAAAATGATCGAAGCCGGTATAGCCGCCAAAGCTGTTCTTGCCATTTACTTCCCCACAAAGCAACGCCATTCCATCCTTGTTATAGCCCCGGACATTTCTGAACTGAACCGAGCCGGGGTCTTTCATTTGCGCCCTGACGCCCTGCTTGGCTTTTTCGATTTCAGCCTTGCTTGCGGTACTAGGTGGCAACGGGTCTCTATGCACAAGCGTCGTCGTAACGCAGGCAGACAAACCGAAGACAGCGACCGATAATATTAGAAACGTATTAAGCTTTTTCATTCTCTCAACTCCTTTATGTTTAAATAAATCGGCCCACCAGATTTCTCTGGCGAGCCGGGGAGTGATTACCATTACGCGAATGGCCAGCGTATTCACGCAAGCGTTATTGTATTCCGCTGCTCCCCGACCATAAGTCGAGAAAGCAACGTCATTGGTAACGGCCTGACGTTGTCATTAGGCCGCGCGTAAGGGGTAATCAGCCCCGGCGGTTCTATTGAACCGTTGAGGGTACGTTAGCTGGAATAAGGTGGATTATCAATAAATTAGAACAATGCGGCCGCGTTATCGGAAAACAAATCGCCATCGCGGATATAGCGGG
This sequence comes from Micavibrio aeruginosavorus, assembly GCA_003240795.1. Lineage (GTDB taxonomy): Bacteria > Pseudomonadota > Alphaproteobacteria > Micavibrionales > Micavibrionaceae > Micavibrio_A > Micavibrio_A aeruginosavorus_B. Next base: position 10,722 of record QFNK01000011.1, read on the forward strand.
CGAGCATAGTATCTGACTTGTGGCCCGTTTGCTGGCGGATTTTCCAGCTTGATACGCCATGTTGGGCCGCGCTGGTGGCAAGGCCGGAGCGCAGGGAATGACCGCTGTATTTTTCGGGGTTTAGTCCGGCTTTTTGGGCATAGTGTTTGATAAGGTCGGCAATCGCTCTGTCGGAAAGCTGACCTTCACCAACAATCCCGGCCTTGGTGATGGGCCGTAACAACGCCCCTGTATCGGCACCTAATTGCACAATCCACTCATGAACGGACATTACCGGACAAATCCGCCCCCTGCCTTTTGGAATACCAATCTTGCGGCCTTGGCCTGTCTGGTCGGTTTTAGAGCGGGGCAAAGTCAGGATGATGCCCTGTGCGGTAAATTCCAAATCTTCTATCCGCACCGCCGCCAGTTCCGACCGCCGGAGTGCCGCGCAAAATCCGAGCAGGAGCAAGGCGTGGTCGCGCTTGCCTTTCACCGTATCCGGCACGTGCGATAACATAACCGTCAAATCTTCCTTCAATATCGGGCTGACCTGCGCTTGTGGCCTGCCATGCACCCGCCGGATGCCCTTTATGGTCAGTTTGACCAAATCGGTTTGCACAGGGTCAGGATAGCCCTGCATCGTGTGGGCTTTCGTGATGGATACCAGCCGCCGTTGCAAGGTAGCGATGGACAGAACCCCGGCATGGGCGGTCAGATAAGCCGAAACCTGTTCAGGACTAGCGGGAATAACGCCGCCCCATGCGGTGTAATGGGCAAGGTCGTTTCGGTATGCCTTGCGGGTATTATCCGACAATGCCTGTTCCACATAGTGCCGAATGTCGGCTTTAATAATTCGCGCTTCGCTGGATGGTATCAGTTCGTTCATGCGTCCGCTCCATCCAGAACGCGGCGTAATTGTCTGACCCGTACCTTTTGCAACACTGGAAAGTGCTCCCGCACCAGATCACGTAGGGCAAAATATTCCGGCAGACAAAGACCTGTGCTTTCCGCGTCGACCCATTGCCCCTCATCCATGAATTTATCCATAGCCGGGGTGGTCAGGGCTTTATCGGTCAGGTGGCTTTCTTCATAAAACATGGCGATGCCGATTTGCCGGACGCTGAAATATCTCAACGCCGGGATCTCTTTCTGCCATTGGCGAAAACTGGCTTGTCCCGAACGGGTGAACATATCCATGGCATAGAGCGGGATGCCCTCGACCTCCTGCGCGGGAGCAATTTCAGCCTCACGGATGATGGCTTCTGTGCGCTGGCCTTCCACATACTGCCAAATCAACGGAGCCATAATGGCGAGCGGCCATGAAGTCCGGGTCATCACGCCGATACAGGCATGGGTTAGATCAGGCGGAACATTCAGGCGGCGTAACACAGCCATAACATAATCAGGATCGCCAACACGGACGGGCAGATGGTCGGATGGGTATTTCTTGGTTCCGGCCAGAAACCATATGGCAATGGCACGTTCCACCAAAGACGCAGCTTCATCCATCACCCTGTCTGCCAAATCATCAGTGGGCGCGTTTATCAATTCATCACGCAAGGCGACATAGGCTGGGGAGCGTTCGGCCTGAATGAACAGGCTGTCAGCTATACGAGTTTTCACACACTGGCATAAAAGTTGGGTCAGATATAAACCCACCCGTAAATCTCCAAATTTTCTTCGCCAGTAAGGTTGGGCGGTGGCCGTGAGGGTTTGTATCAAACTTTCGGTATCGGCAATCCCTGTATCCTCCAGCGCTATTATATGAAGCCTGCGCCAGAAGCGTTGGCGGTCGATGTTCCAAAGCGCATATCCCGCCCGCAACGCCGTCTTGACCTCGCCGCGCCTTATAGCCTTTTGCATGGCCGATGCCAAAAGCCATTGATCGCCCTGCATCGGTTCAACCGCAGGCGGCTCAAAGAAACGCAAGCCCTGTTCAATGCGGGCAAGGATATTTTCAAGATGATGTGTCATGCGTTGAGCGTGACTTGGGCCGGTCTGGGGTCAATGGTTATTGCAAAAATTACCGTTGAAAATGCCGTTTCACTGTTTTGCGCGTGAACGCCGCACAGGGCATCCGGATTGATGATTTCTTTGGTCATACAAAGATGGCTATTTCCGCCACGTACAGCCTGTTTTGCCTTCTTTAAAGGTGGTTATAGCCATTACCACAATTTTTCCATGTGGCCTTGTTTTTCAGTTTTATTTCTTTATCGGGCGGAAATCTCTACAAACCGCAAATCATTGTTCCGACTCACCTTTTATTTCGATGAAAATTATTACCGTTCCCACCAGACGGTAATAATTTCTTCGTTGCACCTCATTGCATAATGGCCTCATAAACGGACACTATGCCGCCATGCCGACATGGAATGCGATTGTCAACGGCGGAGCCGTATCGGGGATTTGCAGCAGGCCCGCGCTATCCAGCGCATCTGTCCACAACCATTCCCAATCATCATCCGACATACCCCACCACTGCACAGGCTGATCTTGCAGGATTTTTCTTAGAACCTTACGTTCGGTCGGTGGCTGTTTCTTGAGAGCATTCGTGATGCCCCGCATCCGGCATGAGTCCTGAAATCCCTGCCAATGCGCCTTGCCATAGGGCGGGTGTTTGCACTCCACCGAATAGATTTCCAAACGCGACAACGGATTTTTGAGAACGGCCAGTCCGCTAATCGTCAGATTGATACGGCAGCGCGCTTCAACGCGGGTTGTGGAATGTTGCACATTGGGGCCATGCATCTGTCGCGCCTTGTCATACACGAGCATCTGGTTGTTGCCGGATTTCGAGAATGAAACGGTTTCCAGCTTTCCATCTGCGCCGAAAAAGCATTGTGCGACCTTCGACCACTTTGCACGGAACAGATAATCCTCAATGTCTGTGCCGTGAATGTTCCGGCAGACATCCACCTTCGTAAAGCGGGCGTGGTGAAGGAATTGATAAAACCCCATGCCGAACAGCATGATGAACACATCCTCCAGCCGTTCTTCCACCTTTTCCGTCAGATGGGACGGGTTATATTCAAACCGCACCTGAGGTTTTGACATTTTCGGGCTGCTTATCTGCAACAGCAGATGCGCACCGTTCGAAGGATAAAATCCTTCCGCACTGGGAAACATAATTTTGACGGATAAAGCGTATTTTCCCGCAACAGGCGTTTTCACAATTCCCGGCTCATGATCGTCCAAGCAATCTAGGATGTTGCTGAATACCAACCCACAATATGTGGCATCTTTCAAATCCACCACGCCGGACAGCTTGTCTATCTGAGGGGCAGTAATGACAGGGTGGTCTGTGTAGGCATCTACGTTCTTCTTTATCTTGTTCATTTCATTATTCCTTTTGATGTTTATCTTCATTGTTTCTTTAATCATTTGCCCCTCTTGTTAGTCCTGCCCGTTGAGAGTCCGGGCTGACTCCCGTTTATCACGACGTATCGGGATTTGATTTTCCTTGCGCCAACCACGTATCGACATCCGGCATGTAATACCGGATGCGATTATTCGATATTTTGTAGAAATTCGGTCCTTTGCCTTCTCTGCGCCAACGGTCCAGCGTTTTTTCAGACACTTTAAGAAACGCCGCCAACATCTTCGGCGTTACAAAGGGCGTATTGGGCATCTTATACGGCTTCAAGTCGTATTGACTTTGATAAGCCCCATTTTTCTGGCCGATTTGGGACAAAACTTCCCCGGCCAGACCCTTGTGATGGTCTGGTATCTTTTTCATTTTCATCTCCATGTCAGGATTTGAGCGCGATTAGCACTCAGGGGCGGGTCAGACTTTCACTGCCAATTCGCGTTGTGCAGAAACCCATTCCCTGAATTTGGCTGCATCCAGCAAAATCTTACGACCAATCCTTACTATCGCTCCTGCCTCGACCAAGCCATTACCTGCTATCATCTCTCCGCTGGCACTGTAACGCGGCTTGGCGTTATAGAGCAGGTGACGCAATGCCCCTGTCGTCAGGTAATTAAACTCTGGCAGCTCGACAAATTCATCCACTGTAAACAGGGAACGAGGCTGCGGAGCCGCAGGCAAGCTGTATTCGGGGCGGTAAACGAGGTGATCCATTATACATTCTCCATTGTTTGCAAATTGAACTGATTAACCATGACATCCTATGAGTCTCTGCAACTCATGTGAATTACACCTCGATCTGGCCATTTCCGGTGGTACTGGGTTTATAAAGGAAGGACCGGTAGTTCCTTTGCGCTGCCAAAGCCTGTTCCTTCCACCGGTGTCCTTGTTGCGCCGCGCTCTTGCCTGTAACCGTTTCGTCATAACCTAACGCGATGGCAATATCCGCGCAGCTTATGTCGGGAACAGTGCGAAGAAGATCAAGAACGCGGAGATGGCGCTTAAGATATTCCGTTTCTTTCTTAGGAAAGCCGGTTCGCTTGATACTATGCAACGCCCTATTCTCTTCATAGATACAATCCAATGCTTCCTTGAGAACCCTGATTTGATCCATGCGTGAAGTTTCCAGATCAAATACGAATATAGCCTTGTCTGGCACTATCGCATTCACGTGGGGCGTTCCATCATATCCGCCAATTTCTTCAAGGAACGGGATAAGGTCTTCCTCCCGTCGTATGAGCATGGGGTACATGGATACAGGCTTTAAGAAGACAACAGGCTTGCCATACGGCTGATCGTATGGAGCCAACTTCTTTAACCCCCATCTTTCAGCGGCATAGTCATCCACGTGAAGTGTTCGCGGTTCCTCACCACCTTCTTCAAGAATACGAGAAATCCAACGCTTCTGGCTACCTATATCTTCGGGTTTCATAGGCGGGATAAACACCGTAGTCTGTTTACCGCCTCCATACTTGTCCCAGTCCGCATGATATTCAGGAAAACGGCGTAGAAATTCCCATGCCCAGACTTCACCGCAGGCTCCAGCCATAAAGCTATAAGAGTCTGGTTTTGTTGCGTCCGGCAATTCCGCCCAACTAGATTTCGACATGTCCTAAAATCCTTTCCGCCATTGTTGCCACCACTTTTGAGGTATGGCTGTTTGAGAGGTGTGTATAGCGTTTGACCATCGCCAGCGTTTTGTGACCCAGCACCTCAGCAATCTCAACGGCGTTGGCGCCGTTCATGGCTAAATGGCTGGCCGTGGAATGCCGCAGATCATGAAAACGAACGCCTTTGATCTTGGCTGTTTTGAGCGCATGTTCCCACGCATGGCGAAAGTCTATGGGCCTGTTTGGATCGTTCGGGGATGGGAATAGAAGTACCTGCCCGTCTAGTTTTTCGGAGCGCATCTTCTTCAACAATTCAGAAGCACGGCCTTCGACAAATACAGACCGGACTTGGCCATTCTTGGTTTTTGGCAAGGTGATACGTGTTCCATCTTGGTTTACGTCCTCCCATTTCATACATGCGATTTCGTTGCGACGTGCGCCTGTGGCGATGCCAATCATCACGAGGTTGAAAAGATGTGGGTTCTGGCTTCGTTTGCAGGCCGACAGCAGGTCGATTATTTCCTGTTCGCTTAAGAAACGGATATGGTTTAACGGCTCCTTGAATTTATCGACATCAGCGACAGGATTATGGCTGATCCATTTTAAGCGTTTTATACCGAAATTGAAGGCGGTGCTTAATGCCACGGTATAGCGATTGATAGTCGCCCCGCTCATTTTAATGGGCTTGCCATCTTCATCCTTACGGACAGTATCCCGATCCCGCAGCAGGCTTTGCGCCTTCATAACGTGTTCGCTCTTGAAATCGGCCAGCGTTACCTTACCAAACTCG
>QFNK01000400.1 GCA_003240795.1 Micavibrio aeruginosavorus
ACAGAGGAGCCGAAACGCTCGAAGAAGTGCGTATCGATTTCTCCATCAAGGCCCGAACGACCCAAAGCGTCCGTTCCGTAAGAGCCGATATTGACGCTCACGCCATCATTCCTGATCATCCGGTTCCAAATGACAAACACGCGGCTTTGACCGCGCACAACGCCGGATTTGTATCGACCGACAAGTTTAGATCCTTGCGGGATAAGCAAGTGCGATCCATCGAAGGAATATACATCCTCGCTGATTACAGCGCGCACCATGCCCGGAAGATCGCTTTGAATGGCCGTTTCAAGGATTCCACTGATCATCGTGCCTTGCGCGATCAGGCTGTTCAGGTTTTGGAGTTGGTTCGCCGTCGCGGTTTCTACCTCAAGGTTGGCGTTCTGATTAGCAAAAGCGACATTTGGATCCTCGCCACCGAGCAAAGTTCCACTTCCGCCTGTGGTCTGACCCGCTGCAGATGAACCAGTGGCCCCGCCACCAGCCTGATCATAGATCATCTGCGGGGAGGCGATCCGTTGTTCCATGCGCTTTTTTTGCTCCTGGGCCATGCGTAACGCTTCCTGCTGCATTGCCAATTCACGTTGCGCTGCAAGCGGGTCATATTCTTGAACCGGGCCGGCAGGCTGGAGTTCTTGTTGGGGTTCGGCGGGCGCAGGTTCGATATATGGCGTGGACGACGCACCGGCATTTTTAAAAGATATTTCCTCGGCTTGCACAAAAGATTTAGGTTCGCCTTTTTTCATGCCATCGATCACAACGAAGACGATAGCGACGGCCGCAACAGCCAGAAATATACCGCCCAGGATATATTGCTTTGTTGTTGTTGCCGCGACGGAAGGGATCCCCCGATCAGCTGGAGGGGCAGGTTGGTCTTCCCTTGGTTTTTCAAAAATATCTTCATCCATGGAAATCAGCCTAATTGTTCAGGGTTGTTGTTTCTTTTCCATGCCAGTAGGAAAAGAAGCCGGGTTTTTCACTGCTCGCAAGCGCGTCCTGTTCAATGGCATCAGGCGCTTTAGATGCAACAGGTGAGGCTTTGGCTGTTTTCGAGCCTTTTGCCGTTTTGACCTTCTTCTCCTGCAATTCAGCGATAGGAACAGGGCGAGATTGCTTTCCTTTGTCTTTGGGGAAGGCATCATTAAAAATGCAGGTCGCAGCATTCCCATCCCGCAAGGTAAATTGCTGTCCTACGGAATTTACGATCATGTAAGAACCTTCCGTATTGTAATTGACGATGCTTTCATTCCCTTCTTCATCAACAGAGAAGATTGCAGGAGTCATGCCCGGCTTTTTAAACTCGAAGTAAGTGAAGGTGCCATCATCATAGACGCGCTTTGG
>QFNK01000401.1 GCA_003240795.1 Micavibrio aeruginosavorus
AGCGGGCATAAGTACTTTAATAGTCATGTTAGTTCCTGTTTTCCTTACAGTTCCAAATAATATTTGACTTCTCTAATTCAAACCTTTATTTCCGGTTATGAAAATAAGGAGCGTATTTTATGTTAGATGACACCGACAAGCCTCGTCTCTCTTTTGCAGAAGCCGCCGCCGCCGTGCACGATCTCCGCGCTGCGCGCGAAGCCCAAAAATTTATTCCTACCGCCGACTTCCAGGACAAGGTGAAGGAAGTTGTCGAAAAATTCGATGCAGACACCTTTCGCCGTCTTTGCAGGACTGCCATCAAAGATGGCCTCACATCTGTTCAGTCATTAGAAGAAAAGTTTCCGGGAGCAATCCCGCGCAACGCGGACAAAAACGAAAAATCCTGGAAACTTCCTTCCCCCGCGAACCAACGCGCTATCCTTGCCTACTTCTCATCCCTTGACAAACCGTCCGGCGAGAGAGAGCAATGGCGTCACGAAGCCAAGCAACGTGAACGCGTTGCCCGCATCTATGAGCGGTAACATACCTCCTTCACGGCCTTGATGATGTGCTCGGCCTGAGGCAGCGCAAGCGCCTCCAGACCGGCAGCATATGGCAACGGTACGTCGGCCGCGTTCACACGCTTTACCGGCGCGTCGAGGTAATCGAACGCATGCTCCATGACGAGCGCGGCGATCTCCGCATTCACCCCCGCAAACGGCCAGTCTTCTTCCACGCAGACGATGCGGTTTGTTTTCTTCACGCTCTCGATGATCGTGTGACGGTCGAGCGGACGGATGGTACGCAGGTTGATGACTTCCGCATCGATACCCTCTTCCGCCAGTTGCTCGGCGGCTTTCAGCGCTTTGCCAACCATGATGGAGTAAGCAACGATCGTCACGTCCTTGCCCTCACGCTCAATCTTCGCGCGGCCGATTGGAATCACATAGTCTTCATCCGTCGGCACTTCGAACGACTGTCCGTACATGATTTCGTTTTCAAGAACGACAATCGGGTTCGGGTCGCGGATAGCGGCCTTCATCAGGCCTTTGGCATCGGCTGCCGACCACGGCGCGATAACTTTCAAACCCGGAATATGTCCGTACCACGAAGCGTAGGACTGGGAGTGCTGGGCACCAACGCGGCTTGCCGCGCCGTTCGGACCACGGAACACGATCGGACATCCGAGCTGGCCGCCCGCCATATAAAGCGTCTTGGCAGCGGAGTTGATGATGTGGTCGATCGCCTGCATCGCGAAGTTCATCGTCATGAATTCGACGATCGGTTTCAATCCTTTGAAAGCGGACCCAACAGCGATACCGGCAAAACCATGCTCCGTAATCGGCGTGT
>QFNK01000402.1 GCA_003240795.1 Micavibrio aeruginosavorus
CCCACGAACACGAATTCAATTTCCGGATGTCCCGCCAAACGCTCCGCAGCGTCGAGGATCGCCTTCATCGGATGCGCGCGGCCTATATTACCTGCGTAGAGGATACGGAATTTCGGGGAGTCGTCGCGCAGCAACGCCTCCGTCGGTTTGGCCAGCCTGACATCGTTTTTCAATCGCACATCGCGCTTCGGTTTGGCGTTGGGATCGACCAGTTCGATGTCCGGCCAGTTCGGAATGACATTGATGCGTCCCGTTTCGACGCCCGTGTGCGCCAGATGCCGCGCCATGCAGCGGCCGACGGCAATGACCTTGCCGCTTTTGTTCATGGAACGGCGCGCCGTCTTGCTGAGGGCCCTTAAGACGAAGTCCGGAAGCTTCACGCCGATCGACGGGAACAGGTCGGGGTAAAGATCCTGGCACCAATGCACATGGCCGCAACGCTTGTTGCGGGAAATCGCGCGGCCGATCGTCACCAGCATCGGCGGATCGGTCATGGTGATGACCAGATCCGGACGCGGCAGCTTTCGCGCCGCGCGATAAAATCTCCAGAGAATATTCGAGTATGCAAAAACGCCGCGCGGGTTCTGCGATGCCTTGACGCGGTGGACTTCGATGGAGCCGTCTTTTTCTGTAAAGCTCTTCTGACCTGTTGTCAGGACACTGACATTCCAGCCCGCCCGCGCCATTTCGCGCGCGACATCGCGCAGGACGCGGCCGCTTGCCCCCCTTGCAGGAGGATAAACGCGGTTAATCAGTAATACAGACGGCTTGAAACTGGCCATAACGCAACGGACTTTTTAACGAGGTGTCCTTTTTGTTTACACGACCATCAGCGTGCTTGCAACGGCGCGCGACCATTCCTCCACATGCCGATCAAAAGCAGGACGAGACCGAAATCGAGCGACTTGTGTGACGCATAAAGCAAAGCCGGGATCATCAGCGGCCAGAACAAGGCAAATCCGCCGCTTTTGTCCCTTTGAAATATAAGGACAATTTCATAGGCCGCGCCGCAAAGCATAAGCAGGCAGAGCACAAACATGGCCGCTCCGCCCTTCATGGCCATGGTGGTCAGAAGGCTATGGGTGTAATTGACCTCCAGCCCGCCGACGGCCGGAGAGGAAAAAACCGCGCCCCATCCCTGCCCTGCGAAAAAAGATATGGGCGAGGACTTCATGGATTCATACACCGCGCCCGCTTCCTGCAGGCGCATGTTAAGGCCCACCTCACCCGTCTTTTGAACCATGGCTTCGACGCCACCGCCCACGAGCGGATAAATTGCGAGGAGGAGCAGCGTGATGGCGGCGA
>QFNK01000012.1 GCA_003240795.1 Micavibrio aeruginosavorus
TATGAATTCGACGGCATGAACAGCTTCGGCTATGACGGCAATGTTGTTTTCCCGCTGGAAATCATTCCGCAGGAAACAGGGAAATCCGTAATCCTCAATATGACGGTACAGATGCTCGCCTGTAACAAAATCTGCGTGCCGCAGGAAGTCAAACTATCTCGTACGCTCCCCGCACATGATCCGGCATCGACGACGGAAAAGGACGTCATTGAAGGTGCGATCAAAAATCTTCCGCGTACAGAAGACAGCGATGCGTTGAAAATGGAAACGGCCGTGCTCGGCAAAAACACGCTCGCGATTCCGTTATATGCCGCGAACGGTATCAAGGATAATGCGGACGTTATGATCGAAAGCGATCCTGCGATCTTTATAAACAGGCCGGAACTTATCCGCGATGGCAAAGACGGCACGCGCGGCGTTCTGAAACTTTCCGCGCCCGAAGGCACCGATGTGCCGGCCATGCTGTTCGGAAAAAAAGTCACCATCCTGATAAAGAATGGTGACGACGCACTGGAAAAACCCTTTACGTTTTAAGCTTTATGCTTAGTAAATGCCGCCCGTACCGTTTATGGACGGCGCTGGCTGCTGTTCGCTTTCATATCCTGTCGGCGGATAGACAGGCGTTGGCTCCTGCGGCTGCGCGTCCTGCGCCCCGCGGCTGAACGTCGTGAAGGAATCGTTGCTGCTGGGGTAGAGAGGGTCACGGTTATCGGTCTGCGGCGCGGTTTCCTCGGGCTGGCCGTAAGGGTCGCTGCCGGACGGCATCTGTTCGACAGGCGCGCCCTCGCTGAAACCGAACTGGTTGTCGGATGCATCCGCGTAAGGATCGACGACATTGCCGCCGCCGATGACATTCGTGTCGAGCACGTAATCGTCGAGGTTGGGCTCCGTTCCCGTCACGAACGCTTCCCAGATGATGTTCTTGTCACCCGGCATTGCCGCGCGGCCAGTGGAGGCATTGATGCGGACATTCTTGATTCCCGGCGGCACGCGGAACGGCGTGGCGGGAGTGTCTTTCAATGCTTCTTTCATAAAGTCGCCGAAGATAGGAACCGTCGTGCTGGCGCCCGTTTCACGTTTGCCGAGAGATTTCGGATCATCGAATCCGACGAACACGCCAACGACAAGGTCAGGCGAGAAACCGATAAACCACGTATCCTTGGATTTGTTCGTCGTACCCGTTTTTCCGGCGAGCGGGCGTTCAAGTTCCTTGAGCTTCGCCGCCGTGCCGCGCTCGACAACGCCTTCCAGAATAGACACCATCTGGTATGCCGTGCGTTCGTCCGCGATGCGCTCACGCCCGTCCGGAATTTCCGGCGTCGACTGCCCGTCCCAGCGGATCAGGTCACCGCAATTGGGGCAGGGGCGGTCGTCGTAGGAAAATATGGTCGCGCCGCGGCGATCCTGGATACGGTCGATCATGGTCGGCGTTATCTTGCGTCCGCCGTTGACGATCATCGCATACGCGCTGGTCAGTTTAAGAAGCGTCGTTTCTCCTGCACCAAGCGCGTAGGAAAGGTACGGCTTCATATCATCCGCAATGCCGAAACGCTTGGCGTATTCGACGACCGTCTTCATGCCGAGGTGGTCGGCAAGACGCACGGTCATAAGGTTGCGGGACTTTTCAACGCCGACGCGGATCGGCGTCGGGCCGTAAACCTGACCTGAATAGTTGGTTGGACGCCAGTAATCACCCGGTGCCTGTTCCATCACGAACGGCGCATCCAGAACACGCGTCGCGGGTGTAAAGCCCTTGTCGAGCGCCGCAAGATAGACGAACGGCTTGAACGCCGAACCCGGCTGGCGTTCCGCCTGCGTTACGCGGTTGAACTGGCTGGGCCCGTACTTCCATCCGCCCTGCATGGCGAGGACGCGCCCGGTGTGCGGATCAATGGCAACCAATGCGCCCTGTACGGCGGGGATCTGGCGCAGAACATACTTGTCTTTGCTCTTTCCCGTGCCTTCGACGAAAATCACATCGCCCTTTTTCACGACATCGCTGACCGCCGTGATTTCAGGGCCGAGCGCATAGCAGTCTTCCATGCATTTGCGCGCCCATTTTACACCGTCCAATGACAGCGTGCCTGTCTCCTTGTCGGCGAAACCGATGCGGGCGCTCGCGCTGCCGTTCTCCAGAACCATGGCCAGCGTCCATTCGTCCGGCATGTCGCCCGGCTCTTCCACGGAAATCAGATCGTCATGCCACGTATCCGTGGAATCGAAATGCTTGACGGGGCCGCGCCATCCATGGCGGCGGTCGTAATCCATCAGGCCTTTGCGCAACGTCTCGACGGCTATGTCCTGCAAACGCGGGTCAACCGATGTCCGCACCGTCAGTCCGCCATTGTAAAGGCTGTCCTCGCCGTATTTGTCTTTCAATATACGGCGCACGTCTTCGGCAAAAAACGGCGCGTTGACGACATCGGACTCATCCTTCAGCGTCATCGCAAGCGGCGTGGCCTTTGCCAGTTCCGCCTGCGCGGACGTAACGTACCCGTCGTCGGTCATACGGTCGACAACCCAGTTCCGGCGCGTCAGGGCGGAGTTGTGATTGCGTACCGGATGATAATTGTTCGGTGCCTTGGGCAGGGCGGCGAGGTAGGCCGCTTCCGCCACGGTCAGATCGTCCAGCTTTTTGTCGAAATATGTCTGCGCCGCTGCGGCCACGCCGTAGGAACGCTGGCCCAGATAAATCTCGTTCAGGTAAAGCTCGAGGATCTGGTCCTTGGTCATCGCCTTTTCCATGCGCATGGAAAGGATCGCTTCCTTGATCTTGCGCTCGTACGAACGCTCGTTCGTCAGAAGGAAGTTTTTGGCAACCTGTTGCGTGATGGTGGACGCGCCCTTCATGCGTGCGCCCGGATTGATGACGTTGCTGATCGCGGCGCGCGCTATGGCGGTCGCGTCGATGCCGGGATGGCGGTAGAAATTCTGGTCTTCCGCGGCGATGAACGCATTTTTGACCATGTCTGGCATGGCGGTCACAGGCACGAACACACGTTTCTCACGGGCATATTCCGCGAGAAGGCGTCCGTCACCGGCATAAATGCGCGTGACGATCGGCGGCTCGTATTTCTTGAGCTGCGTATAGTCGGGAAGATCGCGCCCGAAATGCGCGAAGAGGAGCGCGACGCCGCCGATACCCGCAATCGCCCCCAGAAATCCTATGGAAATAAGTGCTAGAAAAAGTCGTCCAAGCCAGCGCATAAGGCCGTTTATCGCACAACTTCAAGGCGGTTTAAAGGCGGAAAAACCTGCCTATCGCCGCAGTTTAGGAGCGCAGTCCCGCCTGCTTGGTGATCGGCCCTTCGGCACGGCCATGAATGAACTGCTCGACATACGGATTGCCGGAGTGGTCGAGGTCCGCGACCTTGCCGTACCATATGATTTTCCCTTCATGGATCATCGCCACATGGTCGGCGATCTTGCGGGCGGAGGCCATGTCATGCGTGATGGAAAGCGCCGTCGCGCCAAGGTCTTTCACGCAGTCCACGATCAAATCGTTGATAACGTCCGCCATGATCGGGTCGAGGCCGGTCGTCGGCTCATCGAAGAAGATGATTTCCGGATTCGTCGCAATCGCACGGGCAAGGCCGACACGTTTTTGCATCCCGCCCGACAGCTCCGCCGGAAAAAGATCACCGACCTGCGCCGCAAGGCCGACCTGCGCCAGCTTCTTGATCGCGATATCGTGCGCGTCCTTGGGAGCCATGCCCTGACCCTGGATCAGGCCGAATGCCACGTTCTGCCAGACTTTTAGGGAGTCGAACAGCGCCGCGCCCTGAAACAGCATCCCGAATTTCCGCATCATCGCATCGCGTTCCTGCGATGAAAATTCCGTCGCTTCCTTCCCGTCGATCTTGATGCTGCCCGAATCCGGCTGGATCAACCCGAGAATGCATTTCAGCGTGACGGACTTCCCCGTTCCCGATCCGCCGATCACGACGAGGGATTCTCCCGCATTGACGGTCAGGTTGATGCCGTCCAGCACCTTCTTGGGACCGAAGGATTTCTTTACATCGCGCATGGCGATTTTTGGAATGGCGGACATGCTGCGCGGCTCTGTGCTCATGAAAAGAACGCCTTCGTCAGGATAAAGTTGAAAATAAGGATCAGGATGGAGGAGGACACAACGGCGTATGTGGTCGCCGCGCCAACGCCCTGCGCGCCGCGGCCGGAATTGAACCCGTGATAGCAGCCCATCATGGTGACGATGAACCCGAACGCGGCGGCCTTTACGAGGCCGGACACGACATCGTTCACTTCCAGAATGGACCATGTCTGGTTCAGATAGCTGCCTTCCGAAAAGCCGAGCGAGTAAATGCTGACGATATAACCGCCGTAAATACCGATGATATCGGCGATCAGGACGAGGACAGGCAGCATCAGCGTTCCCGCAACAATACGCGGCACGACGAGGTATTTGTAAGGATTGACGGACAACGTGCTGAGCGCGTCGATCTGCTCCGTCACGCGCATCGTGCCGATTTCCGCCGCGATGCTTGCGCCGATACGGCCTGCAACCATCAGGCCGGCGAGAACGGGAGCGAGTTCGCGCGTGACCGACAAGGCGACAACGCCTGCAATCGCGCTTTCGGCGTTGAAACGCGTAAAGCCCGTATAGCTTTGCAGCGCCAGCACCATCCCCGTGAAAATCGCCGTCATGCCGACAACGGGCAGGGAGTAGTAACCGATATCGATCACCTGACGCAGCAGAAGACGCGGATACCAGGGCGGCGTGAAGACATGGCGCACGGACTGCCCGATGAACAGGCTGAGCGCGCCGAGCGATTGCAGCGAGCGCAAAACCGCATGGCCGGTCATCTCGCAGATGTTCAGAACGACATTGGCGTTCAGCGCCTTTGAAATCATGTTGTTCATGCCGTGGCCACTCTCACATTTGAATTATTCAAAACAATCAATTTCTTAACCTTTTTGGCGCTTTCTGAAAAGCCCCATTTTCCCCGTCAGCCCTCGTAACGCCGCGCATAACGCGCGCCGAGAGACGTCAGAACCTCATACCCGATCGTGCCGAGATCGGCGGCGAGTGCGTCAACGTCCTGATGCGGCCCCAAAACCTCCATCCATTCCCCTTCCTGCGGCGGGCGTGGAAGATGGCCTATATCGACAATCACCAGATCCATCGATACCCGGCCGACGACGGGGCAGGCTATGCCGTCCCGGTAAAGCTTGGCCTTGCTGCTGCCGCTTCGCAGGAAACCGTCCGCATAGCCGATCGCAACCGTGGCCGTTCGCGTGTCCTTTTCAAAAACATGCGTTGCGCCATATCCTGCGCTTTCGCCCTTTTTGACATTGCGTGTTTGAAGAACGCGCGTGTTGAGGGAGACAACGGCATGCATTGGATTGTCCGCCTCCGGCGTTGGGTTCCCGCCGTACAGCGCAAAGCCGGGCCGCACGATATCATAATGCCATTCCTTGTTTCTGAAGAGGCCGGATGAATTGCAGAGAGATTTCGGCGCGTCCGGCCACCGCTTGGCGATTTCGGCAAAAGCCTTTGTCTGCGCCTCATTCATCGGATGATCTTTTTCATCACTGCACGCAAAATGCGTCATGACAAGGCGCACATCCAGTCCGCCCGCATCGATCTCCGCCGTTGCCGCAAAGCCCAGCCTGTTCATGCCGGTATCGAAATGCAGCGCGCAGGGAGGCGCGCGGCCCGCATGCGCGGCGGCAGACTTCCATCGCTCCAGATCGCTTCCGCAATTCAAAACGGGCGTAATGGTGTGGGCGATGTAAAAATCCTCCGCCCCTTTGTAAAGACCGCCCAAAACCATAATTTCGCAAGCCTTATCGATGCCGCGCAACTGCGCCGCCTCGTCCGGCGTGGCGACAAAGAAACGGCGGCAACCTTCATGCAGAAGCGCCTTGAAAACCGGAATCACGCCCGTTCCATACGCGTCCGCCTTTAAAACGCCGGCAACATCCGCCCCCGTCATTTTGCGGAACAAACGGTAGTTTTCCGTCAATGCCGAAAGGTTAACGGTCAGGGCGGCGGCGGCTTGCGGTGGAAATATTGTTGCGCTCATGGAATTAAAGCTTGTTTTTTAAATCTGTTTTGATTATGAAAATTTTTATGACATTTTCGTCATGTAAACTCTGCAAAAAGAGAATACGGGAGAAATGAATGGGTGTCATTGCAACTTTGCAAAACAAGGCCACTTTGCGTAACCGCTTTGAAGCGGCAACTGCCGAATATATCCGCGGCGATATCATGCCCCTGGTCATCGCGCCTGATGAATACCAGCTGAGGGAAAGCCAGAAGCTGGCATGGGAAATGGTACGCCATGTCGATGCTGGCCATCCGAATTTTGAGAATGCCCAGATACGTATTTCCCGCAATATGCTGCAGGCCTTTACGTCCGCACGGCACAGTTTCGACGCGAACAAGCCGCATGAATATATCCGCAATGAATTCCGTGCCGCCATAACCCATCTGGTCGAAGACGCCGCCGATTATCTGGCGCAAAAACCCGGAAGCAACAAATCCGCCCCGTGGAAACTGGCACGATGACGGTAATCCCCGATCCAGTCAGCCTGAGCGACCGTTTTGTCGCCGTCATAGAAAGATCCTATGACGATAAAAGCATCTGCCGTTTCGTGAATGCGCCAAGGGATCACCATAAAGGTCCCTCGAAGAAAAGCATGATAAACGACATCGCCGAGCAATTTTTGCAGATAGCGCCGCTGAAGCCCGAAGATGTCCCGACTTTTAAAAAGACCTTTCAGGACGCCATATTGTCACGCGCCTCGAATATAGAGCTTCTGTATGATCTGGAGGCGCCGATGCACGCGCTTAGATGCGAATTCCGCGAAATCACCCTGACGGCGGCCGAAAAAGCCGCGCATAAAAATCTGGTCCTGAAGCACGGCGTAAGCTGTGTTGCCAACGACAATCGCGCCTTCAAAATGAATTAGCCGTAGCGCGTTTCCAGATCGCCAAAGCGCGTGATGTTGGAATCGAAGAACAGCTTTACTGTGCCGATAGGGCCGTGACGCTGCTTGGCGACGATGACTTCCGCGATATTGGCGGATTCGGCCAGCTGTTCCGCCCAGCTTTGATATTCCTCGTTGAACTTGTCGTTGCTTTGCCCGCCTTTTTGAGGCTCGCGGCGCGACAGGTAATATTCGTGGCGGTAGATGAACATGACGATATCCGCGTCCTGTTCGATCGATCCGGATTCCCGAAGATCGGAAAGCATAGGGCGCTTGTCGTCGCGCGATTCAACGCTACGCGACAACTGCGATAGCGCGATGACGGGAATGCTGAGCTCTTTCGCAATTGCCTTCAGGCCGCGCGTGATCTCCGAAATTTCAAGAACGCGGTTGCCTTCCGACTGGCGCGATCCGGACCCTTGTAAAAGCTGCAAGTAGTCGATGATCAAAAGCTCAAGACCGTGCTGGCGTTTCAAACGGCGCGCGCGCGATCTTACCTGACTGATGCTGAGGGAAGGGGTGTCATCGATAAAGATCGGAATGGACGCAACCGTTTGCGACGCCTGGACGAACGCGATAAATTCGCTTTCCTTGATTTCCCCTTTGCGAAGCGCGTCGCCGGATATGCCCGATTGTTCGGAAAGGATACGCGTCGCCAGCTGGTCGGAACTCATTTCGAGGGAGAAGAATCCCACGCGCGCGCCGCCCGGCTTTCCTTCCGCAAACGCCTTGGCCGCGTTGAACGCGATGTTGACGGCAAGCGATGTCTTACCCATCGACGGACGCGCGGCAAGGATCAGAAGGTCGGAATTGTGCAGACCGCCAAGCTGCTTATCAAGATCGATCAGGCCGGACGTTACACCCGTAACATGGGAATCCGAATTATAGGCCTCTTGCGCGATGTCGAGGGCAATCTTGACGGAATCGCGTAGCGTCACAAATCCCGTCTGTCCGCCGACGCCGTTTTCGGCAAGCTTGAAAAGACGGCCCTCCGCTTCCCGCAAAATCGTCTGCGCGTCTTCATCGATGGCGTAGTTGAATGCCATCATCGCCACTTCCTGATTCAGGCGGATGATCTCCCGGCGCATATGGCGGTCGAAAATCGTCTTGGCGTAATCGCGCGCATCGTTCAGAAGCGGCACTTCCGTCGCCAGTTCGACGAGATAGCGCGTCCCGCCGACACCGGCGAGGCCTTCGTCTTTTTCAAAATAATCTTTCAGCGTCGTGGCTTTCGCCTCCAGCCCCTTGTCCACCATGCGGACGATGGCATCGTAAATCCGGCCGTGCGTCGGGTGGCTGAAATGATCGGCCTTCAGGATGTCGTTGACCTTTTCGATGTTGCGATTGTCCATCAACAACATACCGAGCAAACCTTGTTCCGCCTCCAGATTGTGGGGCAGGGTACGGTGGGCGAGCGGATCGGCGTTTTCGCCGCCTTCGAAAACTTTAAACGGTGCAGACTCTGAACTCATAGAGCCGACTTTAGCACAAAAGCCTCTTCCGGCGATAGCGTCCAGCCCTGTGGATAACGGGGAAGACAGCCAAATGCCCTCCATATCCTTGGCATTTATACGGTTAAAAACAAAACTTTCTTTCAAGGGGTGTTTACGGTAAAATTATTACAGCATGCGCGGGGGTGTCTTCGTGGGTGCAGGGGCTTCAAAACCCTTTTAGATGAGCGGCTGGCATCAGCCGTCCTTGATGCGTTTTCCCCTTATAGGATAAATGTATCAAGAAGATGCGCTCGGTCTTTTCTCAGGACCGGGTGGCGGTAGCGCATGTCCAATGCCCGTTCGCGGGTTAAAGGCTATTGTGCCGTTACTCATCTAGCGGTTTTGAACACCCGGTCGCCAGGGACACCCCTGGTGATTTTTCGAAAGAAAAGAGGGGAAACCGTTATGCTGAAACAAGTCTATTTTTTATTTATTTTCGTTTTGCTGCCCGCCTCCGCCCATGCGGCCTGCGTCAACCCCGTCGGGGACCACGGCGATATGCTCTACAACCGTGACCACACGGTGATGCAGTATTGCAACGGTTCAAACTGGATTTCGATGGATGCGTCAAAATCAGGAGGTACGGACAATCTGGGCAACCACATCGCCGCCAAGGATCTCGACATGGCGGATTTTAAGGTCATAAACGCCGCGATTCCTACATCCTCCAAAGATTTGACCAACAAAGCCTATGTCGATGCGGCGGTCGCCAGCGCCGCTGGTGCGGGCGGCGGAAAATATCAATTCAACTGCAACCCTTCGAGTGCGGCGGGCAAGGGAAATCCCGCCTTTTGCGTGCGTATGGATATTGCCACGGGCATATCGGAATGCGTTTACAACGACGGTACGGCCACGGCGTTTACATGGAAATCCTGCGCTGCGCCGTTCAGCTCGGATTGTATGTTGCCTTTGGGCGGCACGATTGCGGACGGTGCCAGCAAGACGCTTTACACCGCGGAGATGCATGCGAATTGTGTAAGCATTGCACAAGAGCGCAACTGTGCGAACGGTATTCTGGACGGGACTGCCTCTTATAAATACGAAACCTGTACCAACGGCTCCTCCTGTTCACTGGACGGCGTCACGAAGCTGCACGGCGAATCCCATACCTTCTACAGTGCGGCGGAACAGCTGACCTGTGCGTCCGGTGCTCAAACCCGCACTTGCAACAACGGCATGTTTAGCGGTACAGCGACCTATAACAAGGCGTCCTGTACGGATTGCACGGCTGTTGCAATAGGCGCGGTCTGCACGATTGCCAATGGAATTTATATCGGTACATATGGCAGCAACCGGATATATGCCGCGCTTGCGGATGAGCCGACTACTCTGGCTTGGAAGACAAGCAATACGGCGACGTCCGGTACGACAAATATCGGTGACGGCAAGCCGAACACGGACGCCATGATCGCGGCAGGGGCCGCGGACCATCCGGCTGCCAAGTCATGTAACGACAAAGCTCCTGCGGGAACGTGGTATCTTCCTGCAGTTGGGGAATTGAACCTGATTTGGACGAATAAAGATACCATCAATCTTTCCGCACGCGGCTTCGTTGCCAACGATTACTGGTCTTCCTACCAGTACACTACTGACGCTACTCTCGCGTACGCGCGGCGTCTCGACATCGATAGCGGAAGTTACACCTCTAAAACTGGCGGCAGGCGCGTAAGGTGTGTCAGACGTTAGATGCTCATCAAGGCAGATAAAAAAATCCCCACCTTCCGGCGGGGATTTCAATCGTTTTCCGGTAAGCCCGATTACTCGGCGGCTTGACCTTCTTCTTCTGCTTTTTCAGCGGCCAGTGCGCTGTCTTCCAGCATCGCTGCCTTGTTCGCATCGTCCGTGTTGCGGCTTGCGGCGCGCTCTGCACGGGAGTCAGCAATAACGGCTTTACCGGTTTTTGCTTGGACTTCGGCTTCGTTTGCGGAACGTGCGATGTTGACCGTGATTTTCGCCTTCACTTCTGGGTGGAGGATCACGTCGACATTGAACAGACCGATCGTCTTGAAGTTCTGGTTCAGGGCAACCTGACCGCGCGTAACCGTCTGACCGGATTGCTCGGACAGCGCTTCCGCGATATCACGGGACGTAACCGAACCGAAAAGCTGGCCGCCTTCGGCTGCCTGACGGATGATGACGACTTTTGCGCCTTCGACATTTTTCGCGGACTTCTCGGCGTCGCCTTTCTTCTCGGCATTCAGCTTCTGAAGATGGGCTTTTTGTGCTTCGTAGTACGCGATGTTTTCTTTCGTTGCGCGCAGGGCTTTGTTCTGCGGCAGCAGGAAGTTGCGTGCGTAGCCAGGCTTCACGGTGACGAGGTCACCCATGGCGCCAAGGTTTTCAACACGCTCCAGCAGGATAAGTTGTGTAGCCATAGTATTATTCCTTTCTTTCGCGGATTGCCTTAGCGGCTTTCGCTCTCGTTACGGACGTAAGGCATCAGGGCCATATAGCGCGAGCGCTTGATGGCTTGTGCCAGTTCACGTTGTTTCTTCTGGGAAACCGCCGTGATACGGCTCGGCATCATCTTGCCGCGCTCGGACACGAAACGGCCGAGAAGACGAACGTCTTTCCAGTCGATTGCCGGTGCTTTAGGGCCGGAGAAAGGGCATGTCTTGCGACGACGGAAGAAAGTCTTCTTGCCGCCTGCTGCACCTTCGCCACCACGGGAATCATTGCGCTCTGCGCGTTCTTGACGTTCGGCCATTATGCTACATCCTTCTCAAATTTGTTGTTTCTGTCGCCACGATCTCCGCGTTCACCACGCTCGCCGCCTTCATATTCGTCGGAGGAGTTGCGGTCGATCGGCTTGGACGGGCCTTTGGACGGCTCATCGATTTTGATCGTCATGTAGCGAACAACTTCTTCGTTCAGGCGCAGCGTACGCTCGACTTCGATGATCGCTTCTGCAGGAGCATCGGCTTCGATCAGGACGTAGTGGCCTTTTTTGTTTTTGTTGATCTTGTACGCCAGCGTGCGAAGACCCCAGTTTTCGGTCTTCAGAACTTTGCCTTTGGCGTCCTTGATGATTTTTTCGGCACCTTCGGTGATCGCTTTAACTTGAGCGTCGCCGAGGTCTTGCCGTGCGATAAACACGGTTTCGTAGAAGGGCATGATTTTCTCCTCTCGGTTAAAAATGTCCGTTCACCATGAACGGAAATGTAAGCCAGCCTTTAATGCCTGTGGACTGGCGAGGTTTGCGGGGGTTATAGCGGACTTTTCCGCCCGATTGCAAGCCTTAAGCGGCCGAAAGCGCCACGTTTCTATATACCGTGCCGGAATTTCAGCTGTTTTATTCCCTAAATGGTTCATCGGAATGCAATTATAGGTTATAAAGCGGTATGGGTGATGCGCTTGTAAAATCGGAAGCCGACTGGCCGGACGTTGCGGTTGTCATTCCCGTTTACGGAATGGAGAACCGTCTTCGGCTCTGTCTTAACGCGTTGCAATCACAGGATTATCCGGGAAAATATGTGGCTATCGTGATCGACAACGGCCCCGCCTTTACGATAGAAGATATCGGGCAGGACTACCCTGCCGTAAAATTCATGCATGAGCCGCGGCCCGGCTCCTACGCCGCCCGTAACCGCGGTCTTGCCGCCGCGGCCGCGCCGTTTCTCGCCTTCACGGATGCCGACTGCGTCCCGGATCCGGCTTGGCTGAGAAATGGGGTGCGGACTTTGCTGGAAAATCCGGACGCCGGACTGGCGGGCGGGCACATTGCTGTATCCCCCGCCGCGGAAACCGCGCCGACAACGGCGGAATTTCTGGAAATGGCGACGGGATTTCCGCAAAAAACCTATATCGAACGGGAGAAATTTGCGGCCACCGCCAATATGTTCACCCGCCGTGAAGTTTTTGAAGATGTTGGATTGTTCAACGCCTCCCTGAATTCCGGCGGCGATCTTGACTGGGGGCGGCGGGTCGCCGCCAAGGGATATCCCCTGATCTATTGTAAAGATGCGATCGTAACACATCCCGCCCGCCTCGCGGGGGAGATGGAGGCGAAACTATACCGGACGGTCTGCGGCGCGCGTGACCGCGCCCCGTCCTGGGGCGCATGCCTGAAATTCATCGCGCGTTATCTGGTGCCGCCGCGCAAACGCATACTGGCGGTCGCGCGATATTCCCATCCCGCTTTCACGCCCGGAAAAAAAGCGGCTGTAATGATGTATTGCATTTACACAAATTGGCTGGCGGCCTTTTACAGGCTACGCCTGCAGGTCACGGGCGGCAAATCCGCCCGCTGACAAGGGTTAGTACACCGTTTTGGTGCCGGCATTCATATTGCTGTTGCGTTCCAGATAGTTGGTCATGAACATCGCCCACGGCGTTTTGCATTGTCTGCGGCGTTCCTTGTTGGAAGCACTGCGCAGGATCCTGCAAAGCTGTTCGTGGGTCAGTTCGGGATCGCCGAAAGCGCGGCGGAAGTCGGTCAGCGATTGCAGCGAAGCATACTCCGCATAATCCGCATTCGGATGATCCGTTTCACAGCTGAGCCTGTAGGCGTATCTGGTTTCTTCGAGTACCCGGTGGATTACTTTTTTGTCGTTTCTATCATCAAACATAGAGCCCATGGTGCGTCCTCCTTCTTGTGGGTTGGCAAATGAGTCCTCTATTTATTACCGTGCTGTTCAGTGCCTTTTTTCCCCGGCACTTTTGTTTTTATCCCTGTTGTCTTACGAATCGATCCATCAATGCTGCCCATCTATTCGGACAAGAATATGGCGCTGGGCGGCATAATTTCGTCCAATTCGAATGGGCGGCTGCCAATCCGTCAGTAGCGGTACTTTGTGCAGATTTTGTATTTATATAACAAAAAAGATTCGATTGATATAATTTTATGCCATGCAATGCATTATTAGCATGCCATTAAGTATGCGGGATAAAAACGACCCGCCCCTTGACGAAAGTTCCCTCTCTTTGCAATGTTGCCCCCAGTTTTTAACGGAAGGAAATAGCATGAGCCGCGCATTTATTTTCCCGGGTCAGGGATCGCAATTCATCGGGATGGGCAAGGACCTCGCCGATGCTTTTGTCGAGGCCCGCGAAGTGTTTCAGGAAGTCGATGACGCCCTGTCGCAAAATCTGACCAAGATTATGTTTGAAGGACCCGAAGGCGATCTGAACCTGACGGAGAATACGCAGCCGGCGTTGATGGCCGTATCCTTGGCCGTTGCCAAGATTTTGAAAAAGCAGGGTGGCGTTGTTTTCGAAAACAGCTGCGCTTTCATGGCGGGGCACAGCCTTGGCGAATATTCCGCACTGACGGCGGCGGGTTCGCTCGAAATCGGCTCCACCGCGAAACTGCTGAAACGCCGTGGGCAGGCCATGCAAAAGGCTGTCCCAGTCGGTGTCGGTGCCATGGCCGCCATTCTTGGCCTTGACCTGCCGGACGTCCTCGAAGTTGCAAAGAAGGCCAGCAACGAAGGCGGACGCGAAGTCGTCTGCCAGGCCGCGAACGACAATTCGCAAGGCCAGGTCGTCGTCTCCGGACACGCCGGCGCCGTGCAACTCGCCATCGATTACGCAACGCAGGCCGGCGCGAAACGCGCGCTTCTCCTGCCTGTTTCCGCGCCGTTCCACTGCTCCCTGATGGCGCCTGCCGCACAGGAAATGGCCTACGCGCTGGCCGACACGGTTATCCGTCCGCCCTGCGTGCCGGTCGTCTCCAACGTCACGGCAAAGGGCGTATCCGAACCTTCCGACATCCGCCGCCTGCTGGTCGACCAGATCACGGGCATGGTGCGCTGGCGTGAATCCGTTCAATGGATGAAGGAGCAGGGCGTCACCGAAATGGTCGAACTCGGCGCGGGCAAGGTCCTCGCCGGTCTCGTCAAACGCATCGATAAAGACATTGCTTGTGAATCCGTCGGCACGCCCGAAGGCATCGAAGCGTTGATCGCAAAGCTAAAGATATAACTAGCTAATAAGAATATTTTATAGGATTGGCCGAACCCCTTTTGCGATAAGCATCAGGAACTCTTTTTCCTATGTATTTTTCTTTGATTGCAGACGGAGCTTCCTTGCCAACGAAACCAAACCGCTTTGCTCTTTCTTCTGAGAGACCGGGGAAATTTTCAGGCGTAGCTTTATACCATTCTTGTGGTTCAAAAGCGCCCACAATTAATCCTTGTTGCACGGCCAAAACATACTTGGCTTGTCTAGCTTTGCTTAAACTTACCTTCCATGAATAACGTACTGCTTCTAAAATAGAAGAGCGTTCTTCGATAGATTTGTTCACATTGATCATTAATATTGGGGTATTCGGATCAAAATCCGCAACTTGAGCCTCGTATCGAATTATAAGCTCTTCTGGATGCATCACACCTCTTTCATCAGAGTGATGTCCTCCAGATATATTGGTTGTCCCAAAATAAGCATCAAGAAGAGCAGCTTCAATTTCAAAGGCTGTTTTTTCATCTAATCCATGTCTATGAATTATTGGTAAAACTTCTAAGCCTAATCTGTGTATTTCTCTTATTCTTTTAATTTTTTCAGAAGTATCATCTTCATCTGAACTGAGTTTTTCACCTGCCATGTGTTGGAAGACACGGTTGGCCTTGCCCTTGCCAACGTAAAAAGTTTCTCCATTTCTAGGATCTACAAGTCTATAAACATAATGCAGTAAATGATCTGAGACCTTAAGGCTAAATTTTTTCATGGTGAACAACTTAAAAAAATAATTTAAAAACAATTTAAATTACTAAAAATTGTTCCTACTCGAAAGGTTTTTTAATGTTCTCTCTCCAAGGTAAAACGGCACTGGTCACGGGCGCGACGGGCGGCATCGGCGGCGCGATCGCAAAGGCACTGCACACGCAGGGCGCAACGGTCGGCATCACCGGCCGTAACGAGGCAAAGCTGAAAGATCTGGCCGCCGAACTCGGTGACCGCGTTCACGTATTCGTCGCGGATCTCTCCACGTCCGAAGCCGCCGACACGCTGGTGAAGGAAGCCGAAGAGAAAATGGGGCAGGTCGATATCCTTGTGAACAATGCAGGCCTCACGCGCGACGGTCTTTCCATGCGTATGAAGGACGAGGACTGGCAGCAGGTAATCGACGTCAACCTGACGGCGACCTTCAAACTCGCCCGCGCGGTTCAGCGCGGCATGATGAAGCGCCGTTGGGGGCGCATTATCAACATCGCCTCCGTTGTCGGCGTCACGGGCAATCCGGGCCAGTGCAACTACGTGGCCTCCAAGGCCGGTATGATCGGCTGGTCCAAAGCGATGGCGGCCGAAATCGCCTCCCGCAACATCACGGTCAACTGCGTCGCACCGGGGTTTATCGCCACGGCCATGACCGAAGTGCTGACCGACGACCAGAAGGCGAAGATCAATTCTACCATTCCGGCGGGCAAAATGGGCTCCTCCGAAGACATCGCGGGCGCGGTTGCCTATCTAGCATCCGATGTCGCTGGCTATGTCACCGGCTCCACCATCCACGTCAACGGCGGCATGGCGATGATCTAGCCATAAAAAGGTCAAGATTGAATTCTTGCTTTTCGGCCCGCTAAAGGCTTAAGAAACACCCGTCTTTTCAATGAAAAG
>QFNK01000403.1 GCA_003240795.1 Micavibrio aeruginosavorus
AACCGATATCGCATCCGCGCCATTCCTCTGGATCGTGCCGCTGACGCTTTATCTTGCGACATTCATCATTGCGTTTTCCCGCTCCGGCGAAAGGATAATGCCTGTATCGCGGGAACTGACCGCCTACGCTTTGTGCTTCGTCGTTCTGGCATTCATGATCGCGCATTTTTCGACGACCATGATACCGCTTATGCTGATCCATCTGGCCGCGTTTTTCCTGTGTGCCCTTTACTGCCATTCGCGTCTAGCCGCATGGAAGCCCGCGCCCGCGCATCTCACACAGTATTTCCTGCTGATTTCCTTTGGCGGCGTGCTTGGCGGAATCCTGAATGCGCTCGTCGCACCGCAGCTTTTTACCGTGCCGCTTGAATATCCCCTTGTGCTGTCACTGGTTGCCTTCCTCCTCTGGCATGACGCCGCACACAAGCCCGCGATCTTTACAAAATTCAACATGATGGATGACCGGAAAAAGCCGCAGAAACTTCTGGCGCTCGACCTTGCCACCATCGCGGTCGGACTTGGCGGGTTTGTTTTCGTCGCCTGCTCCGACAACGGCATGACACGAATCATCGGCGCGATTGGCGTGCTTATATATCTGATTATCATGGCGCCCAACCGCCGTGTGTTCGCCATATCCTGCGCGGCCTCCCTGCTCCTGTTTTCGCCCGCCGTTTTCAAATACGAGCAGAGCATTCTAGACATGCAGCGCAATTATTTCGGCGTTCTGAAAGTCGCGCAGCAGGACAAGGCGCATATATTTTTCCACGGAACGACAATACATGGCGCGCAATGGTTTGACGGAAATAACGCCGACAAGCCGGTGCCAACCACCTATTACAGCCCCGGCGGCCCCGCGAGCGATGTTTTCAAAAACCTGTCGCGCCATAAGGGAGAGCAGTATGTCGCGGCGCTCGGCATGGGGGTTGGCAGCATCGCGTGCTACAGCGCCCCGAGCAGGCATTTCGACTTCTACGAAATAGACCGCGAAGTGGTCAAGGTTGCCGAAAATACGGAGTACTTCACTTATCTTTCAGGATGCGGAAGTCCGTACAGCGTGATCCTCGGCGATGCGCGGAACAAGATCGCGCAGGCCCAGGCCAACAGATACGACCTGATTTTTGTCGATACGTTCAGTTCCGACAATATCCCTGTCCACATGATGACGCGGGAAGCGATTGCCCTGTATCTGCAAAAGCTCAAACCCGAAGGTGTGATCGCCATCAATATTTCCAACCGCTATCTGGATCTGCGTCCGGTGATTCAGGCCATTGCGAACGACCTATCCATTCCGGT
>QFNK01000404.1 GCA_003240795.1 Micavibrio aeruginosavorus
TTCATTCCCTTCTTCATCAACAGAGAAGATTGCAGGAGTCATGCCCGGCTTTTTAAACTCGAAGTAAGTGAAGGTGCCATCATCATAGACGCGCTTTGGCCGCAGGCTGTTTGAACCGGCGTAGGAATAATCAAAATTCCAGTTCGACGCATCGGCGCCCTGCAGGGGATCATATCTTCCGGACGCTTTGCTGCCGAAGTTGGCCAATTCCAAGGTTTCCTCTTCGGGATAGCGGAATTTAACCCGGAAAGTCAGATCACCGGCTTTTGGCGATGAAGCCTTGGCCGCGGCCAGCTCAAAGGTGTAAATACGCTTCGAGGTCAGCACCGTCATGTTTGTTTCGGCGTTTTGTTCGAGAGGTTTAATGTAAATCAGGTTTTTACGGCTTCCCGGTATGACCTGCCATGCTTCGGAATCCCCGATGGAGATTGATTCCACCTTTTCTTTGGGCGAAAACTCGATCACCATTGTAAATCCGTAATGCCCTTTCAGGTAATACACCTCGTTTTCATGATAGGTGTAGGATTTGATCCTCGCATCAGCCGTTCCCGGCCTTGCCGAACGATCTGCAAGGGCAGGGGTTGAAAGCAACGGCAGGATAAATAATCCCGCGATGATGTAGTTTTTAATATTCATCTGACACTCTCCAATACTTCGGGGTTAATACGGTAGCTCGTGACCTGGAATCCGAGCGGGTTTAAAAAGCGGTCCGCCATTTTCATGGGCTTTTGTGTGTACTGATAATCAATGATTGCCGTCCAATAGCTGACTCTGGTTTGGTTGTTTTCCTTCAATTCACGTTGGAACCGGATAGAGGCGGTCTTGTCGTTCAGGAAGGAAACCGATTGAATTTTTATGTCGATCGCGGTTTTACGGCCGTACACGATACTGGGATTATCCGGATTTTTGCCGTTCCATAGCTGCTGGTATTCCTGCAAGGCCATGCCTTGGGACATGAGAGAAACAAGGTCATAATTTTCGCGCAAAATCGAGGGATTGTAGGATTCACGCAAAGAGACATATTTCACAAGGTTTGCCTGTGTGATCGCTTCATCCTGGGTAAGATTCCCTTGGTACAGCCCTCTGGTTAGCTCAAGATATCCAGTGCTGCGGTCCACCGTGACAACATAAGGCTCGAATGTCTTAAGGGGCAGCAAGAGTAATAAGGCCACCACTGACAGAACTGCCAAAGCCATGCAGAAGAACGAGATAATCCACGCCCTGTTTCTAGACTGAATGGCGTTGGCTATGATTTCCTGCTCCCATGTCTGGGCGGCTTTGAAGTAGGGATC
>QFNK01000405.1 GCA_003240795.1 Micavibrio aeruginosavorus
GACAGCGCCGAACTGGATGACAAGCAGGGCGTGGCCGTGCGTGCGGGTCATCACTGCTGCATGCCGTTGATGAAGGCGTTCGGTATCGAAGGTACCATCCGCGCCTCCATTGGACTTTATACGAATGAGAACGATATTGATTCTCTGATACAGGGGCTCAAAAAAGCGAAGGACATGCTGTCATGACGAAATTCGAACAGGTCGCCGACGAAGAAATGGTCAAGAACGCCGTCGGCGATGAGTACGACGAAATGGCGGAGCCGCCGGAGGTTGAGCTTTCAAGTCACCCGATCGCGCGCGCGGCGGTGGAATCCTTGCGCAAAGTGTTCGACCCGGAAATTCCGGTCAATATTTACGAACTCGGCCTGATCTACAAAATCGACGTCATGGAGACGGACGAGGAGGGCAAGTCGGATGTTTACGTAGAAATGACCCTTACGTCGCCCGCATGCCCCGTGGCGCAAGAAATGCCTGGCTGGGTGCAGGGCGCGATTTTCCCGCTCGACGGCGTCCGCAACGTTGATGTCGACATCGTCTGGGATCCGAGCTGGGACCCGTCGAAAATGGCGGAGACCGCAAAGCTTCAGTTAAACATGTTCGTGTAGGATAGATGGTATGATGAACCCGATTAAAATTACCGAGCAGGCCGCACAGGCCATCAAAAACAAAACCGCCGCCAAAGACGGTGCGAAGGGGCTGCGCCTTACCATCAAGTCCACAGGCTGCTCCGGCTATTCCTACCAGATGGAATATGCGGAGGACGAAAACCTGGCCGCCGACGATAAGATCGAGCTGGATGGCGCGGTGCTCTATATCCCCAAAATCAACAGCTGGATGCTCTTCGGCATGGAGATAGGGTTCGAGGAAAGCAAGATGAGCAGCGGCTTTACCTTCACCAACCCGAACGAAAGCGGCCGTTGCGGTTGCGGCGAGAGCTTCTCCATCGATCGGCCTGTAAAGGCTTAGTGTATTGTCATTGCAAGCTTGGCTTTGTTATCGCAAGCCCTGGCCTCGGTCATCCCGAGCGAAGCCGAGGGATCTGAAAGATTCCTCCGTTCCGCTTTGCTCCGGTCGGAATGACAGAGGTCATATCTGTTCAGTTCGTTCCGCGTAATTTTTTAAGGCGAAACAGTAAAAACCGAACAAAAACAAAGGGCCTCAATGAGGCCCTTTTGAATTCTTTGATTTAATCCTTGAAGGATTAGAGACCCAGCGTCATCTTGCGTGTCGGACCTTCATGTCCGTAGGATGTGCGAAGCGACTGCTTGAGGCCAGAAACAACGCCTGG
>QFNK01000013.1 GCA_003240795.1 Micavibrio aeruginosavorus
TATCTTCCGGCATATCGTTTAATCGGCGCGCCGGGTCTGAAAGCTGCGCCAGAACCGCGTCCGCGATTTCCGGGTCAATCCGCTTTAATTCATCGGTCGGGATTTTGCCTTGCGTAACCAGCCGGTGAATGTATTGGCGTGATACGTCGCGGCGGCGCGCATATTCGGCTTGTGTGATTAACTCCGCCATGAATTCAAATTTTCCTTATGCAGCAAAAAGGGGCAGGCCGGATTGCCTGCCCCTTCATGCGGGGTTGGAGGATTTATTGATGGAGCGTGAGGGTCGGTACTGCCCCGCCTTATCCGTGGAGGAACCCACGGTGCTTTACTTTTAAGCTACTCACGCGATATTTTTTGACCCCGGTACATGCCTGCATCCATTTCCGCGATCTTGGAAAACGGCAAGATTTCACCTGTGAACCTTTGCCGGGCGGAAGGGTCGAGAAAATACAGATAGCGCAACTGATAGCCGGGCAGTTTCTTTGCGCCGAGTTCCACCCATTCTTTCGCCGTTCTGTATTTCAATTCTATTCCCATGTCCTTGCAGATTTCGTGCATGGCGGGCGTGTTCCAGTTGGCGTTCATGGTCATTTGCGCCACGCGCGCGCCGTTCGGAAATTCAAAAAGGCTACGGTTCTTGGCTATGCCCGTAAGGACGAAGCCGGAGGCCCGGTAAATTGTACCGTCGCCACATTGCGAGGCATCCGAAAAAGACACAATCCACTGGATATGCGGATAGGACTTTTTAATCATCCGCATGGCAACGCCAAGGGCGCGGCTTTCGCTGTTGCGTGGCAGGCGGTCGGAAAAGGCCATGCGGTTGAGTTCAAGAAAACCGTTCCACGGCGTTCCTTCCACCAAGCCTTGCAATTTGCTTTTATCCATCGAGGGGCCAAACTGCATAACGCCCTCAAGCCGATCATTCAGGAAAACGCCAAGATTAAGCTGCGAATTATTGACGACTTTCCCGCTGTAATGATAGCAGCGCACCATATGGCGGGCGGCCTCGGCGGTGATCGGCGCAAGACGGATATCCCTAGCTTTGGCCATTGAGGAACATCTCGCAAATCCGGGTGATGGCGTTGCCGTTGCTGTTTTTATTCAGGCTTTCGTCAAAGGGTTTCAGTTTCTTGGCGGCGGCGATAGCGGCCTTGACCAATTCGGCTTGCGTATTGTGCAGCGTGAATGTCATTTGCTGATAAGCGGATTTATCGCCGGTCGGCAAATCCGGCATATTTTCAGAAACGGCAGCCAAGCCGGGCAAAAGTTTTTCCAGTTCCTTATCCGAAAAACCGATAACGCCAAGGTCAAAGTCCGCCAGATCAAGCTCGGTTAATTCCAAGGCCAGCAATTCGCGGTTCCATCCGGCGTTTTCGGCTATGCGGTTATCCGCGATCACATAGGCGCGCTTTTGCTCCGGCGTTAAATGCTCAAGCATGATGCAAGGCACGGTTTCACGCCCCATTTTTTGGGCGGCGGCGTAACGACCTGTCCCCGCCAAGATCGTATAGGCTTCATCAATCAAGATCGGGGCCGTAAATCCGAATTCCTCGATGCTGGCGATAATCTGGTCAATCTGCGCGGCGGAATGGGTGCGGGCGTTATTGGCGTATGGTTTCAGGCTGTCAACCGGCAGGTTGACATGCTTTCCCTGTTTTTCATTCATGCTTAAAAAAACCTATGTTTTACGCGGGTTTGCGGGTACTAAATTCCTTGTCAACCGGCGACAAAAGTAAACCTCGTTTGGCGCGTCAAGACTACCAAGACCCCGCGCCGCGCGTACCCGTGTCCGTTTTTTTGCGCCGGAAGAACCTAGAATTTTTTGGAAAACGAAAAAGCCGCGGCAAAAATCTTGCGCGCGGCCATAAAAAAAGCGCCTCTCGAATCAGGGCGCAACTTCACTCTATTGCTATGGTGTCAAACTTTTTCCGCAAAGTCAAGATGGCCTATCCTGTTTTCCTCTGCCACGGGGTACGCGCCGCGCCGGGGACTTGCACGTTGAAGCTGGTCACTTGCGTATCCCTTTCCCAAAGCTGCGCGCGCAGCTTGTCGAGCGCATCCCACCATTGCGTGTAAATCCGCCGCTTGAAATCAATATGATCTTGGCTCATCACAATTTCGATTTCGCAGGCTATCGGGTGTTTGCGGTCGCCGTAAATCATTTTCAGTTTTCCATTTTTCTTATAGGCCGGGCGGATTTCAGGCTTTGCGCCCGGCAGCCACTCGGGAACAAGCCCCGTTTTGCCAAAGTCGATAAGCAAGCCTCTATCCAAATGCGTAAAGAATTTGGTCTTAATCAGCTCATGCACCAGTTCCGCGTCCGGGTGGATTTCCGCGCTAGGGAAACCGAAACAATCAATGCGCGTTCCGAGTTCGGCGTTGCGCTGCACCTGATAAGTTCCGTCGCCGCTGATATTTTTATAGAAGATTCCGTCCGCATCTTTCTCATGCGGCAACAATCCCACGCCGCGCTCAACGATCAAGTCCGCGCGCTGGCGTTGATATGTCCAGATCACCAAATCTTCCACGGTAATATCGTGCCGGTATTTCTTTTGCTTTGCTGTTGTCATGTCTTTTCCCCCTTAGAGTTTTTAGATGGTTTTCCTCTTGGCTTTTTTCTGAATCCTTTAAGGCTTTTTGCTTTTGGATTCAGACCGTTAAAATTATTATGCGGGCCGGTTTAGAGGATTTAGAGGATTGGTTCAGGTTTTTCTCCGCGCGCATATGCGCCTGCGCGTCATGGAAAAACTTTAGAAAATGCTCTAAATCCTCTAAATGCTCTAAACCATTGAAAACCGCGCCGGATTTCTTTTGAGGATTTTAGAGGATTAGAGGATTTCGGCCCTTAGCTGTCCCCGCCCTCCTTTCGCCGGAATGATCGGGATTCTTCCTGAATAACCCGGCTTTCGGCCTCGTTATTCAGTTGAATGCCCCGATAATGGCTGTATGGATTTGTGACCCGTTCAAAGTTCATGCCGGTCATGCGCCGCCCGAAACTGTTTTGACTCATGGGATCGAGCGCGGATTCTTTGCACCATAGCTTGTAAGCGTCATAAAGCCGGGATGAGCCGACAATGGAATCCGGCCTTTTTTCGCACCATGAATCTATGAATTGCTGGATAGGGTTTGATTCATGCTTGTATTCGGCGGTGGCCGCGCGCACCTTGGCCGGGATTTTGAAACCGTCCTCCGCCCACATACGGTATCCATCCAATAACCAGTTGAGAATGCCGGGGGCTTCCTCTTTCAGCTTCTTGTCCAGATTTTCGATTTTCAGTTTTGCATTCGGCGCGTTCTTTAATTCCTCCGCGTCTTCAAAACTTTGGGTGAACGGCACAAGCAAAATGCGCCGCCATATGCCGCGATCTTGCCCGCGGATATAAGGCTTATTGTTGAAGGAAAGGCAGAGCTTGAATTGAGGCTTGAATTCAAAAAAATCTTTATGAAGATGGCGCACCGTCATAATCTCGCTGCCTGTGAGTTGTTTCAGCATGGACTCGGAAAAGCGCGCGCCCGTTTCAGGCTCCGCCGCGCTTACAAGCCGCGCGCCCGGCAAGCGGGCAAGATCGGGCGAGGCGTCGCTGCCCTTTTGCCGGTCGCTATGCAAAAGCGTGGCAAAAGGCGTCACGGTTGCATAATCGCCCAGCATCCATGTTAGAACGTCCATAAGGGTACTTTTGCCGTTGCTGCCTTCCCCCCATAGCATGACGATCACTTGCTTGCCGGTATCCCCGGTCAGGCAATAGCCAAAATATCTTTGCAGGAATAAACGGATTTCATCATCGGGCAGAATTTCATGGATGAATTTTCGGAAGGTCGGAGCTTCCGCGTTGCGGTCGTAAGATACGCGGGCCAGCTTGGTGATATGATGATCGCGATTGTGGTCTTCTAAAACAATACCGTCAAAATCATCCTCGCCGTTATATTCGGCTTTCAGATTAAGCGTTCCGTTTTGCACGTTGAGCAAGAAAGGGTGCGTATCGAATACATCCATATCCTTTTCCAATGCGGTTATGGACTCGCGCATGATGGCGGCTATGCGGTTTGTATTGCCGCTATCAATGGCGAATTTATAGTATTTCTTGATACGGTCGAGAAAATCTTTCGGCGTTTCATCATCCCGCGGGCCTTCCGCCATAGCCGCCAGAACCTCCCCGCGAATATCACGGGTGATTTTCTGGCTGTACCTGTGCGCCATTGTCGGCCCGCGCAAGAGCGACCATCTTTGCCCTGTCCAGCCGCACCATCCGGCCTTGGTCACAAAAATAAGATCATGGCCGTAACGCGCCACAAGGCGGACGCTGTTCCCCCAATCGCTGCGATCAACTTTCGCAAGTTGGCGGTCGATCTCCGGCAGGCTTTCATAGGGCGGCAAGTTCTGAGGCAGGCCCGCCTCAAAATCCACTTTCTCCGCGCCTTCCAAAATGGCGCGCAGTTCGCCCACGCCCTTTTCGGGCGGCGCACCCTTGCCGCTTCCCTTTTTCTTTTTCGCCATTAGAGCAATCTCCCCTGTCGTTCCTGCGGGGGCGGCGTGACAATCCGTTTTTCGTTTGTGCGCTTGCGCTCAAGTTCCTTGTAATGCGGGACGCAATACCATTGCCCCAAGCGGCCTTTCAGAAGGTTCACGCCCTCGCCAATGCAGCCCTCGCGCCAGCAGCTTTCGACGCTGCACGGATGATGAAAAATATTCCCTTCAAAGCGCGGCTCTTTGTTCATTACAAATTCCGCATCCGGGCGTACCCTTCCGCATACATGCGGGGGCAGCGGATAATCTTGACGCCGTTTTCAAAATAGATTTCCGGCATGACCACCGGCGCGCCGCTGGCCTGCATAAGCGGGATATAATGATCGCCGCAGCGTTTAAGGACTTTGCGCTTGATAAGGCTTTTAAGATGATGATTGATAATCCAGACAGGGGCGTTGCAATAGCGGGTGGCGCGCTTGGGATTGAAAGGCAGGCCGAGCATGTGATGGCGGCAAACCGCTTGCAAGACCAAGGTTTCAGTATCGTTTAGAATTGGCGCATCGTACTTTTCATTCATCGTTTTTTCCCCACGTTCGGTTGCTTTCATTCCGCGGCCTGCCGCAAAATATCGTTGTGATCTTTGCCGACCGGCGACCACGCGGCGCGCGCGTCCATTCCCATTGCGTCCCATCGGCGCAGGGTTCTTTCAATCAAGGCATTCACGGCGTATTGGTCGCCTGCGTCCTGTTCGGCCAGCAGAATGGCGGTTTTACATTCCGGCGGCGGCAGCAGGCCGGGGCGTTTGAAGCTAGGCAGCGGGGTTGGCAGTTTTCGCCCTGGGCGGACAGGGTGTGGCTTGCCCGGAACATTCTGACCGGCCCCGGCCAGATTGCCGAGGCTTCCGCCGACCCATACCGGCCAGTCCGGTTTTGCAATCAGGCTGCTTAAACCGTTTTCAATGCCTTCCGCGAAAACCATAAGCGGCGCGGGCGGGCCTAACCGTATGGCACAGCCCCACGGCTTGCCCTTCATTTTCTTGGCGGGCAATTTCCGCCCGGCTTCGCGCAGCTCGATCTTGCCGGAGCCGTCCGGCTTCAAATAGGTGATATGAACGCCCTGCACGGCGCGCGCGGTATTTTGCAGGGGCGCAATCAGGGCCGGGAATTCACCCAAGAGGGCGGGCCGCGTTTTATTGTCCGGCGTATGCCAATAGGGAACGGCGGGCAGGAAACGTAATTGCACCATAACGCCCGCGGGAAGTTTCGCCGGATCAATGCCCCGGCCCTGTAAATAGATTTCCGCCAAACTTCCATGCGCCGGTATGGATGATCTGAGAAGTTTGCGCGCCTTTTCGATTTCCGCGAGATCTGAGGCGGCTTCCTGTTCAATATCGAACGGGCGCGGCGGCGGCTTGCGTTTCAGGATTGCCGGTTTACCCGGCGTTTCGATGATGCCGCAAAATTCGGCCAGTTGCAGAACGGCCTCGCGGAAAGAAAGACCGTCAATCTCCATAAGAAACTGGATGGCGTCGCCTTCCGCGCCGCAGGCGTAGCAGCGATACCTGTTTTTGCGCGTATCAATGTGAAAGGATGGATTCCGGTCGGCATGGAAAGGGCAAAGGGCTTTGTAATAGTTGCCCGCGCGCTTCATGCCCCGGATACGCAAGGCGGCAACGTCCTCAATGCGGGCGCGGCTTTTGACCTTTTCCTTCAAATCGGGGCTAAGGCCGGTCATGTTAGACCGCCTTTCCGATTCGCTGTGGAAAGCCCGTTTAATGGGCTACATTTATATTGTGAGTCAGTGCGTTGCATGATACCCATGAGCCAGAAAATTACGAAACTTGTAATTTTTAGCCTAACATAAATTACGGATTTCGTAATTTATTTGTGTTAGGATGGACGCAGAAAATTGATTTCCCCCGTTTCCGGGACGTACATACCACAAGCAATAGTTGTGTTATGGCTACAGAAAGGACTATTATGGCGAAGCAAGTGCAAGAAACGCCGCATGAAAATGACGGTTCGAGCGAGGGCCACGAATGGATAAAGGCCCGGCTGAAAGAAGTGGGGAAGAAAGTTAAGGACTTGGCGGACGCAACCGGCCAGCCCGCCTCACGGATCAGCGAAAAGATAAAAGGCAAAACCGATTTTCAGGTCGATGAAATACCGGCGATTGCCCGCCAGCTCGAATTGCCTGTCAATGTGGTCATGGCGCGGTTGCCGACGAGTGGGGCGGGTGTGCTGCCGGAAGACTCGATGCTCGTGGAAATCCACGGCGCAGTCCAAGCGGGGAAATGGACAAGAACAGTGAAGTGGGAACAAAAAGACTGGAAATATGTACTTGCGCCGAAAGATTCGGAGTATCCGTTTGTTTATGCGTTGCGCGTTATGGGCGACGATATGGAGCTGGTTTATCCGCCGCAAGATTCCGTTGTTCTCTACGCCCCTTATGAGCATTACAAGAAACCGATAGTCAGCGGCAATCATGTGATTGTGCAGCGGGCCGATGGCAACGGCCAGTTTGAAACCACCATCAAGGAAGTGAATATTTCGGACGATGGCCGCATATTGCTTGAGGCCCGTTCTCACAATCTGGATTACGGCCCCATTGAAATGTATAAAACGGATGGCGCGCCCGCTTATTATGGCACGGATTCCCTGAAAATTACCGGCGTTGTCTTGCGGGCTGTGATCGAGCGTTTGCCGCCCGCCGCCGGTGGCAGGCAGGCCTTGCCGACCCGCCTTTAAGCAAAAAATCCCCCTATGGCTGAATACACGCGAATGTAATTTCATTCGTGGAGATTCAAAGCGTTAGATTGTTTTCGCCCATAAAATTACGAATATTGTAATTTTAATCTTGATAATAAATTACAGATTCCGTAATTTTTCCCCTATCTCACCAACGAGAAAATTAACCAGCTTTAGCGCAAGGGGGCCGCTATGAAGACCAAAAACCGTCCTTGGATGCAAACCGCCCGCGGTGGCAAGTTCCATCTTATCAAGCCGGAAGCGGCGCAAGTCGATATCAAAGACATTGCCGAGGCCTTGGCAAAATACAGCCGGTTCGGAGGCCATACCGAAAACTTTTTCTATTCAATCGCACAGCATAATTGCCTGCTTGTGGACTTGCTGCCGCTGGCGGCGAAACCCTACGGCCTTTTGCATGACGCCTATGCCGCCTATACCGGCGAATTGATTAAGCCGGTGCAAGCCGCGCTCAATGCAAAAGCCGGTTACGATCTTTGGTCAATCTTTACAGCCGATATCAAACGCGCCACGCATGAGGCGTTCGGCCTGCAATGGCCGCCGCACCATGCCGTAGAGAATATGGTGCGCGAGGCCGACCGTATCATGCTGGCAACGGAACGCCGCGACGTTCTGGCCGATGGGCCGAATTGGGAAATCCCTTTGCCCGCGCCGGACAAGAAAATCATCCGAGCTTGGACATGGGTTGAAGCCCATGAAAATTTCTTGGAGCGTTTCAATACAATTTGCAAAGTACGCCCGGACATGGTGCTTGCCATGAAATCCTTTGGCCGCGGACAAGGTGAATCATGACCGGCGTTTCCGCGATTACACGCGCCGGACTTGAGAAAGCGGCGCGCGCCTTCCCGAACGGCGCGATTGACCCAAGGGAATTAAACGCTCTGTATGATGCCGCCAAAAACGGGCGCACGATTGCTACCTATTTCTTGACTGGCCTTTACAG
Organism: Micavibrio aeruginosavorus; assembly: GCA_003240795.1. Lineage (GTDB taxonomy): Bacteria > Pseudomonadota > Alphaproteobacteria > Micavibrionales > Micavibrionaceae > Micavibrio_A > Micavibrio_A aeruginosavorus_B. The sequence continues at coordinate 8,174 of QFNK01000013.1, forward strand.
CTATCTGGATGCAGGAAAAATCAAAACGATTGATTACATGCCGCTGCCGGTCGCCAGCAATTTACGCGCGGCCTTGGATGAAGCCGGGCGGCAATCCGTCAAAATCAATCTTTCCTATGACCGCAACAGCGCGGAATGGCGCGCCCTCTGCACATTGCAGGATTGCCAAAACCCCGGCGAAGCCAACCACGCGCAGCGCGATCAAGCGTTATCGCGCGCCATTATGACCGCCCTTTGCCTGAAAAAGATTCTTGCGGGGGCGACCCATGAATAAGCAAACGCCACCGCCGCACCGCCGTATTCAGGTGGAAATCCATATCGGGGCCGATAGCTGGAACGATCTGGAAATCATGGTGGGCGATATCGCCCGCGAGATCCGGGGCGCGCAAGCCGCCGACGAAAACCTTTATTGGGTTGGCAATGGCGAAAATGCCGGGGCCGATCTTTCCCTTACAGTCGATCACGCCATGACGCGGGAACAATACCGCCGCGATTTGCAGGCGTGGAACCCCTCACAAAAACGGAGCCTGCCCCATGATGAAAGACCCTAAACACGCCATCCATTTTGAAATCAACAATATGGGAGCGATCAAGCTCTTGCCCCGCTGGATGCGAAGCCGCGGCGTTGTCAAAACCGCGCCGGATAAAAGGGGCGATCTGCGCTGCCTTACACGCAGCGGCGAATGCGCCGGGAAAATAATATTCTGCAACGGGGCGCTCACAGGCCGCGCCTTCAAAGTGATTGGAAAATATTGCAGCACATTACAGGGAAACTAAAGATGAATCCCCATCCCGAAACAATTATCCGGCCTGCCGCGAAACCCGCGCGCCGCCGTTGATTTTCAAAAATTGAGTCCAGCCATGCCCGATTTTCTAATGGAATTTGGGGGAGGCCAGGATCGCGGCCTTACTATCAAAGAAGCTGCGGAAATCCTTGGTTATTCCCGCTGGACAATCGCCCGGATGATTGAACGGGGCGAATTAAAAGCCTATGGGGACGGTAAGAAAAAAAGGATTCCTCTTTCATCCGTAGTCCAGTACTCGACGACTCATACCGTTGTGAACGAAAGCCAGATTGCGGCCAAGAAACAAATCAGGCGGGTTTCCAAGCGGTATTTGAAAACCAAAGAGAAACTGGAAAGGCTACTGAAATGAGCGTTTATCAAAACAAGCAAAGAAAGAAATGGTGCTACGCTTTCAACATCAACGGCGAAAGATACACCGGATATTGCGAGAACCCCATCACGCGGGAAATCGCCACCACCAAGCGCGACGCCCTGAAAGCTGAAAAGCTGATTAGGGCAGAAATCGAGCAGCGGATTATCAGCGACGAAGCCAAGAAAGAAGAAATCATTTTGCCGCTGCCGGTGCCGCACAGCATCCCCTTGATCGAGCCGATCACATACCGGCTTGAACAGATGCAGGGCATGGCTTCTTTTCCCTCTGCTAAAACATACGCCACGGAAATTTTAGATTTCTTTGGCGAAGCCACGCCGATGGATAAAGTTGAAGACCGGATACACCTTTATATTGATTATTCCCAAAAACAGAATGTACGGGTTTTCAAGGGCCGGGATGAAAAGGGCAATAACCTGTATGAAGTGAAACCGGAATTGCGCTCGGCCAAATCCATCAATGAATATCTGAAATTCTTGACGAAGGCATACCGGGAATTCAAGGCCGCGCCGGAGAATAAGAAGATCAAACACCTGATACCCGACCCGCCGGAATTCAAACTTTTGAAAACGGCAAAGCGCGTACCGACGCCCATACCGTACAATATCACGCAGACATATCTTGAGGCGTTTGATGAAGCCCTCCACGCGCATACGCGCCTTGCCTATATTATCTGCGTTCAAACTGGAATGCGCGCCAAGGAATGCGCCCGTATCCGCGAACGCCAATATTACGAAACGGAAAGATATCTTGCGCTTGAGCCAGAGCAAACCAAAACGACAACCGGGCGTTATGTGCATGTCAACGACATAGCCCACCAAGCCTTGATGGAATGCCGCAAGATCGGGGACTATCTTTGGGGCGTTCTGCAACAATACCCGCACCTTGCCGCCGAATACCAAAAGGAATACGGCATAACGGGGCGCAGGGATATTAACTTTATCCTGTACCGGCGCAAGGGAACCGGCGTACCGCGGCCCGTAAAGCACGTTTCCACGACCGCATGGAAAACCACCAAGAAAGCGGTTGGCATTAACTACCGCTGGCATGATACCCGCGCCGCATTCTGCACCGATACCTTGGGCGCGAATGGCGACGTTACCGCCGTTCAGCAACTGGCCGGGCATAGAGATATTCAAACCACGCAAAAATATCTTTTCGCTCAAGATTCACGCCTGAAACGGGCGGTTAATAATCTGGCCGAGCAAAGGCCGCTGAATGTTGAAACCGTGAACCCGATCAAGATTTCGCGCAAGGTTGAAAGGGCTTTGGAAAAAACAGCGGCTTAATCTCTGCCGAGTCAAAACCCGGTTATACGCCGGGTTTTGCGTCGTCAGAATTCGGCTGCGGCATGACCGATTGAGCTTGATGGGCGGGCGAAAGTCCCCCTCACTAATCCTGTACCAACCGTTTCAAGAAAGGATTTTACAATGGGAATATGGGCCGTACCGAATACCGCAAAGAAAGCCGAAAGGCTGAAAATGCTTTTAACTAAAAATATGTCGCGCGCCCATGCCGAGGCGGAAATGTATCTTTTGCTAGGCTCCGACAATCTATTTGATGATTTCAAGGAAACGGTACGAGGCGAAGATATACGCCCCATAATCGCCCGGCGACTGAAAGAAATTCTGGATATGCCAGAGTCCAGCTTTTCAGCGCAATGGGAACCGGAGGCCCGTTCGATCTGCGAAAGCATCATTGCGGATTACGGACTGCAAACCGATATACAGCCGGACAAGCCCATCATTTTCGTTTCATGGAGCGTTGAGGATATTTTGGAATTGCTTGAAGGAAACGAGGGCGATCTGGATATGACCGTCGAAGAAATCCATGACGCCCTGATCTATGCCGCCCGGCACGGCTATCACTCCGGCCCGGATAGCATTCTGGATTCCATCCGGGACGCCCACCGCGTTCTTACAGGGCAAGAAACGGGTACAGGCGAGGCTCTTTTCCGTTAGATAATTTGTACGAATTTTTGCGATTTTGTAGCACTAAAAAAGCCGCCCGAGGGCGGCTAACTCTTTGATTTTCCTTGGTTGCGGGGAGAGGATTTGAACCTCTGACCTTCAGGTTATGAGCATTACGATTGACCGGTATAATTCCCGACACGGAACCTAATCAAATCAATACTCTAACCCCCAAAAAACAACGTCAATCATACAACCGGATACCGCGTTAGATAATTCGGTTAGATAATTTTGCATTTTTCGCCGTCCGAAACAAGCGAAAACCGGAAATTGGAAAATCAAAAAATGAAGCCCTGAAAAACCGGAAAATGGTGGGCGGTACAGGGATTGAACCTGTGGCCCCTACCGTGTCGAGGTAGTGCTCTACCGCTGAGCTAACCGCCCCTTATGGGAAGGCATATACCCGCCAGGCGCGCCCCTGACAAGCGTTAATTTCCCTTTTGGTAAATTATACGGGGCGGACGGCCGCAAGCGGATTCCGAAGGCCGACCACGGCCCACCCAAGGGGCAAGAAACGGCATTATATTATAATGTATGGGGAGGCCGGAACCGGCGACAAAAAACCCGGCGCGGGGCCGGGTTAAGGGGGTTAATCGAGCAATACTTCAATGCCGGTATTATCATCAAAAGGCTCGGCGGTAAGAACGTAACCAAGCCGATTAACGAAATGAAAGCCGCTTGCGATAACGGGGGAGCCTTCCCCCTCTATTATAGTCCAAACGCGGTTTTTAGGTTGCGCCCGTACATATTCCAATTCCGCGCCATAGGTTTCATAAAGACAGCCACCGTCGCCAAAATCGAATGAGGCGTTATCATCTAAATGATTTGGCAAAGGGCGATAGCGTTCTAAAAATTCTTCCTCGGAAATATTGGTATCTTTCGGCAAAGAATAATCCGCGACAATTTTTTCGCAAATCTTACGGGCTTCCGGTTGCCATTTCATTGATAGTTTTTCATCTGGCAAATCCAAAATTTCTTTAAGCTTATTTACGATAGCCGGGCGGTAATCATTATCCGGCCATTTCTTTTTGAATTCATCAAACAAGCTATCATCCCCAATCAAGAGATACATTTCTGCCTCCAGATGGCCGCGGGATAATTTCTTTCCCATGATATCGCGCAACCGTTCCGCCTTTTTAACTGTATTTGGTATAGTCCACGTTCCCATTTTTAAAGCCTTTCATTCAATGTTTACGGGACTACTGAGGCCGACTTTGGCGGTTCCAGCAAGCTCATTCGGTCATTGATTTAGCGAAATTCTGACGACGCAAAACCCGGCGCGTGACCGGGTTTTGCCTCGGCATTAAGCCGCTGTTTGTTGCAAGACTCTTTCAACCTTCCGCGATAATTTAACCGGCGTGATGGCTTCAACATTTAGCGGCCTATATTCCGCCAAGCTATTAACCGCCTTTTTCAATCGCGGGTTTTGGGCGTTAAGATATTTCTGCGTGGTTTGAATATCCTGATGCCCGGCCAACTTTTGCACGGCGTCAATATCGCCGTTTGCGCCTAGCGTATCGGAACAAAACGCGGCGCGCGTATCGTGCCAGCGGTATTGAATACCGGCGGCTTTCTTGGTGGCCTTCCATGCGGTTGTCGCAACATGCTTAACGGGGCGCGGAACGCCCGTACCGTTGCGGCGGTACAGAATAAAGTTAATATCCCCGCGGGTTGTTATGCCGTATGCCTTTTGGTATTCGGCGGCAAGTTGCGGGTACGATTTCAAGATTTCCCAAAGATAGTCGCCAAGCTTGCGGCATTCCATGAGGGCTTGATGCGCGATTTCATTAACTTGAACCGTGCGGCCCGTATCTGTTTTTGTTTGTTCCGGCTCAAGCGCAATGTACCTTTCCGTTTCATAGTATTGACGCTCCCGAATGCGCGCGCATTCCTTAGCGCGCATGCCGGTTTGAACGCAAATAATATAGGCAAGGCGCGTATGCGCGTGGAGAGTTTCATCAAACGCCTCAATATAAGTTTTAGATACGTTGTAAGGTATCGGCGTCGGAATGCGCTTAGGGGTTCTCAAAAGTTTGAATTCAGGCGGCTCCGGTATGCAATGTTTGATTTTTTTATTTTCCGGCGCGCCTTTAAATTCGCGGTATGCCTGCGTCAAGAATTTCAAATATTCATTGGTTGATTTTTTCGAGCGCAGTTTGGGCTTAACTTCATAAAGATTTTTTCCGTTGGCGTCCTTGCCTTTGAAAATTTTAACATTCTGTTTTTCCGAATATTCAATATACAGGTGTATCCGGTCTTCTACCTTATCCATTGGCAAGGTTTCACCAAAGAAAGCTAAAATTTCATTGGCGTATGTTTTGGCACATGCAAAGGAGGCTTTCCCCGCCATTTGTTTTAGCCGGTAGGTGATCGGTTCAATCAAGGGGATGCTATGCGGCAACGGCAAGTCGATTTCTTCTTTTTCCGTTCCGCGGTTTTCAATCTGTAATTCGATTTCAGACCTAATCAGTTTCTCAAATTTCAGGGCGTCGCGTTTTGTTGCCGCAATCTCTCCCGTTTTCGGATGCTCGCAATAGCCGGTGAATCTTTCGCCTTTTATGTTGAAAGCGTAGCACCATTTTTTTCTTTGCTTGTTTTGATAAACGCTCATTTTAGTAGCCTTTCTAACTCTGCTTTGGTTTTCAAAAACCGTTTTGAAAAACGCTTGATTTGCTGCTTGGCGGCTATCTGTTTTTCATTCGCAACGGTATGTGTCGTCGAGTACTGGACTACGGATGAAAGAGGAATCCTTTTTTTCTTGCCTTCCCCATAGGCTTTTAACTCCCCCCGTTCAATCATTCGGGCAATCGTCCAGCGGGAATAACCAAGGATTTCCGCGGCTTCCTTGAAGGTTAAGCCGCGGTCTTGGCCTTCCCAAAATTCCATAGGAAAATCGGGCATATTTACGGACTCGCGCTTAGGGGATTATTGGCCGGGGGCGGCTTGGATTTTGGCCTGGGCTAAATCGTTCAAGGCAATCCCCACATAGGAACAAGGGCCGCGGCATACGCGCTTGAATTCCATAGCCACCATATGGCGACCAAAGCGGGCTTGCGTTAGCGGTTCCTCATCGTTTTCCGCGCACCAAATTTCATATGCGGAATAGAGATTTTGCGCCGTGATTTCTGCCTGCGCGTCTTTCTTGCACCATTCATCAATGAATTTTTGAATGTTGCTTTGCGTATCAAGGGGCGTTTCCGTTTTCAGGTAACGCCGGATTTTGATATGCGCCTTGCTCAAGGCGTGAAAAAAGATAGTGGTGAAAACGACCCCGGAAAGAAAGCCGAAAACCGAAAAAAAGTTATTCCAAAAATGCTCCATTATTTTGCTCCTGCAATGTTCTTTGATATTTCCCAATCTCTTTAACGGCGCGGCCCGTTAATGCCTGATTGCAAAATATTATCTTCCCGGCGAATTCGCCGGTGCGCGTGAAGCAATAGAGTTGACCTTTTCCATCGTGGTTAGTTCTCGCAACTTTATGCCGCCTCATCCACCGCGAAAGCAGTTTGATGGCTCCCATATTGTTGATTTCAAAATGCGTGGCATGCTTAGGGCTTTTCATCATTGTTGCAGCCCCCCTTTAAAATTCGTGCGCCAATTCCGCATGTCGTTTTGATATTGCTCATGCGTCATGGAATGATCGACGGTAACGCTAAGGTCTATGCCGGAGCGTTCCGTATTGCTAACCCAATTCAGGTTTTCGTCATTGGGGGCCGCGTCAAAAAGCTCGCGGATAATTGCGTGGAGGCTATCGTGCAAATCCCGCCATGAATCGGCGCCTATATGGATCTCGGCCTGCATGCGCCGGTGCGGTGGCTTGCTATCATTTTTCATTCGCCGCCTCCGCTTCAATCTTTTTGAAACATACGGCCTGCATGATTGCGCGGGATAAAGCCTCGTCCCGGTTGGCATGGGTAACAAGGCCGACGTTCTCGTCGCCTTCCACATAGCATTTTGCGCGCCATGATTTATTTACGCGGTCATAAAACAATGTAATGCGGATAAAGTTTTCACCGGCTTCATTGAGCGCAATGATTGGATTGGCGGCGACCGGCGCGGGTAAATAATTGACGGTTTCCGTCTTGTCGTTTTCCGCATAGCTGTATTGGCCGGTGGCATAAAAGCTATCAATTTTGCGGCCTTTTTTGGCGGCGTCGTATAGGGCATTAAGCTTTTGCGGTTCAATCTCGATATCCGAAAAGGCGCGCGCCGTTGCCTCCATGATTTCTTGCAACTGTTTTGATTGTGTTGTCATGGCCCTTACTCCG
>QFNK01000014.1 GCA_003240795.1 Micavibrio aeruginosavorus
GTGAATATATTTGATCCATGCCTCGTCCACGCCGTCCGGATGCCAGTTGGCGTTGTGGAGTTCGAGACGGTCGCCCTCCAGCATGAACACACCGCCATGAATAAGCCATCGCGCCTTTTCGGCGGAGCCTTTCCACGGATCGGCGGGCGACATGATCAGGCGCTCCGGCACCGTGCCGGCAAGCTTCCATTTATCGACGACCTTGCTGCAGGCGATCGTGTGCAGGCTGCGCTGCATCGACTTCCTGACAGAACGAAGGATCGACGATTGCATACCAACTACCCCCGTATCGCCGCGATTGCGGTTTCATACGTGGAAGGTCCGCCCGCGAACACGGCGGTTCCGGCGACGAGGACGTCGGCACCGGCGGCAATCACCTGACGCGCCGTTTCGGGATTGATGCCGCCGTCGACTTCGAGGTCGATCTTACGGCCGCTGGCGTCGATACGGCGGCGCACATCGGCGATTTTATCGGTCAGCGGGATATAAGCCTGCCCGCCGAAGCCCGGATTGACCGTCATGACAAGGACAAGGTCAACAAGCTCCATGACATGATCCAGGACAGACGTCGGCGTCGCGGGATTGAGCGCAAGACCAGCCTTTTTACCCATCGCGCGGATCGCCTGAAGCGAGCGGTGCCAGTGCGGTCCGGCCTCCGCATGAATCGTGATGATGTCCGCGCCCGCGTCGGCATAGGCCTGAAGATACGGGTCGACGGGCGCGATCATCAGGTGGACGTCGAAAATCTTTTGTGTGTGGCGGCGGACGCTTTTGATTACCGGAGGGCCGAACGTCAGGTTCGGCACGAAATGCCCGTCCATCACGTCGATATGGATGTAGTCCGCACCTGCGGCGTCGATAGCCCGAATTTCCTCACCAAGACGGGAGAAATCGGACGAAAGAATCGAAGGCGCTATCCTGATATTGCCGGACATTATTGAGGACTTTTCTTGCAATGCGGGAGTGTGAAGAAGAATGCTTCGAATCACAGTGTACCCATGAATTATCCACAGGCCAATGGGTATCCCGAATCTTTTTGATAATTTTTTAGAAATTTATATGAGGGTGGAAGAATATTTCGCGAACGCCTTACGAAACCCGTTGCATGCGGCTGATGTAAAATCCGTCCATGCCGCCCAGCTCTTTCAAGTGGTATGGCAGGACGCGGATATCGCCCTCGCTGTTGATCGTGCCGTCAAGGCCGCCGAGTTCTTCCTTGCGGACCGGAATGCGGACGAAAGACGGATCGCTCTGCAAAAACGCGTCGATCATATGCTCCCCTTCCTGCTTTTGCAGGGAGCAGGTGCAGTAGATCAGGATGCCGCCGACTTCGACCAGTGACAGCGCATTCGTCAAAAGCCGTTCCTGAATATCGCAAAGGCCGTTCTGGTCGCGCTCGCTTTTCAGCGAGAGGAGATCGGGATGGCGGCGCAGCGTTCCAGTCGCTGTGCAGGGCGCATCCATCAAAACATAGTGGAATTTTTCACGCGGGCGCCAGTGCGCGCCGTCCTCGACGATCGTCTGCACGCGCTCCGACAGGCCCGTGCGTTTCAGGTTTTCCGTCAGGTGTGCCATGCGGGACGCGGAACGGTCGAGGGCGACGACATTCGCGCCCATGGCCGCAAGCTGCATCGTCTTGCCGCCCGGCGCGGCGCAAAGGTCGAGCACGGTCTTGCCCTTGATGTCACCAAACAGGCGCGCGGGGATGGCGCTTGAGGCGTCCTGCACCCACCAGTCTCCGCCATCGAACCCGTCGAATTCAGTGACCAGTCCGCCATCCGTTTTTCGCAGCGATCCGGTCGGCAGGATGCTCGCGCCCAGACGCTCCGCCCATTCCTGTGCCTTTGCCGAATCTTTCAGTGTGAGGTCGAGCGCCGCTTCGCCGAGCGAGGCAATCGCAATATCCCTGGCGCGAACCGCGCCGTAGGATGTCATCCATTGACCATAGATCCAGTTCGGGATGTTCAGCGCGCCTTCGTCCTGTTCGGAGAGCCAGCGTTTGCCCTCTTCCCCCGCGATGCGGCGAAGGACGGCATTGACGAAGCCCTTTTTTCTTTCAAGCCCGCTTTCCGAGGCCAGACGGACCGACGTATCGACAGCGGCGTGGTTCGCGACATCCATGAACAAAATCTGTGTAATGCCGAGATAGAGGATATAGCGCAGGCTTTCCGGCCGCGGCGCCTCGCCCTTCATCATGGTACGGGCGATCAGGTCGTCCAGCTGTCCCTTGCGGCGCAGGGCCGTGGCCGCCATCATACGCACGAAGGCGCGGTCGCGCGGCGGCAGCTCGCGGAACAGCTGCGCCCGTTCCAGCACGCTATCCAGCATTTTCTTCTGCCCCAGAACCTGCGTCAGGATGTCCAGCGCCGCGACCCTCGCCGGGAGGCCGTCACCCGGAAGGTCGGCAAGCATGTCAGGCTGTTGATGCGTCATGATTTGGAGGCGATGGCCTGTTCGATTTCGTGGGCTTCATCGATGATGATCGTATAGATCTTGCGCACCATGCCGGGGTTCAGACCCTTTTTGGCACCGCGCTCCGCGCAACGCTCGCGCACTTCGACCACGCGGTCTTCCTGCACGGTTGCGATTTGCTCACGCGCCTTTACCTCGCCGACCTCACGCACGATGTCCATGCGCGCAATGAGCAGGTCGACGATCTGGTCGTCAAGCGCGTCTATTTTTGCGCGGTAGGGTTTCAGTCGTTCCATGGCGGTGTCCTAAGGGGCAATAGCGGTGATCCGCGCAGAAAGAAAGACTACCCTTTCTTTTTGGCGGAGGCTTTTTTACGTGTAACAGCCATATTGTCAACCAGATTGGGGTATGGCCGTCCAGCTTTTTTTGCGCGCTTCTTGGCCTCGCCTTTCTGCGCAGGGGTCATCTTTTTGGCGGAAGAGGACGATTTCTTGGGATTTTCCTTATTCCAGGGGGCTTTCTTGGCTGTCATTTTCTTGTTTCCTTTCAGTCGTGTAGACAAAAACGGCTGACAAGATCTTTGGTTTCGTTAAAATAATGTCATGAACGCAAAAAAGACCGACGACCAAACCCTGCCCCACCCCTCGAAACCGGCAAAGCCGGACGCCCCGCCACCCAAGGAAATCGGCGGCCGCGACGGCCTCGACCCCGTCCGCTACGGCGACTGGGAAGTCGGCGGCAAGTGCGTGGACTTTTAGGGATTTCCGCCCGTTGCGGCACATAATTTTCTAGCTTTTCCGCCGCTCTTCCTGTACACGGGCGGCATGGAAAAGACGTTCAAATATTTCCTGCGCCAGTTTCGCATAGAGCCACCCGACGCGGTGTAGCCCTACTGCCGCTTTTGCGCCTACGGCCAAAAGCACCCCGAACATACCCAAACATTTGAAAAGAAAAGAGAATACACATGTCTGCAACAGACCCGTCCAAGATTCGTAACATCGCGATCATCGCGCACGTTGACCATGGGAAAACGACCCTCGTCGACAACATCCTGAAGCAATCCGGCTCCTTCCGCGAAAACCAACAGGTTGAAGAGCGCGTCATGGACTCCGGCGATATCGAAAAAGAGCGCGGAATTACCATTCTGGCAAAATGCACGGCCATCGACTGGGACGGCGCGCGTATCAACATCATCGACACGCCGGGCCACGCCGACTTCGGCGGCGAGGTTGAGCGTATCCTCACCATGTGCGACGGCGTTATCCTTTTGACGGACTCCGCCGAAGGCCCGCTGCCGCAGACGAAGTTCGTTCTGGGCAAAGCTCTGAAACTCGGCATCAAGCCGATCGTCATGATCAACAAGATCGACCGTTCCGACGCCCGGCCAGATGACGTTCTGAACGAAATCTTCGACCTGTTCGTATCGCTGGACGCCTCCGACGAGCAGCTGGACTTCCCGGTTCTCTACGCCTCCGGCCGCGATGGCTGGTGCGCACCAAGCCTGGAAGCACCGCGTGAAAACCTGCACCCGCTGCTCGACCTCGTCATGGCGCACGTTCCGGCCCCGAAGGTCGATCCGAATGCGCCGTTCTCGATGCTGGCCACGCTGCTCTCTTCCGACCCGTTCCTCGGCCGCGTTCTGACGGGCAAAGTCTACACGGGCCGTCCGAAGGTCAACATGGTCGTGAAATCGCTCGGCCTTGACGGCAAGACGGTTGAGAACTTCCGCCTGACGAAACTCTTCGCCTACCGCGGTATCGACCGCGTGCCGGTACAGGAAGCCGTTGCAGGCGACATCATCGTCGTCGCCGGTATGGAAAAGACATCCGTTGCCGACACGATCTGCGAACCGGCCGTAAACGCGCCGATCGAAACGACGCCTGTCGATCCGCCGACAATGGCCGTCACGATCACGGTCAACGACTCCCCGTACGCCGGTACAGAAGGCAAGAAGCTGACCTCCACCATGATCCGCGAGCGCCTGCTTCAGGAAGCCGAGACCAACGTCGCTATCAAGGTAACGGAATCCGCAGGCCGCGATGCCTTCGACCTCGCAGGCCGCGGCGAACTCCAGCTCGGCGTTCTGATCGAAACGATGCGCCGCGAAGGCTTTGAATTGTCCGTGTCCCGCCCGCGCGTTCTTTTGCAAAAAGACGAGAACGGCAACATCACGGAGCCATACGAGGAAGTCATCTGCGACGTGGATGAAGTCTACTCCGGCGCCGTTGTTGAGAAAATGTCCCTGCGCAAGGCGGAACTGCGCGACATGCGTCCGTCGGGCGCAGGCAAGACGCGTATCGTCTTCCTGGCACCATCACGCGGCCTGATCGGATACCAGTCGCAATTCCTGACCGACACGCGCGGCACGGGCTTGATGAACCGCCTGTTCCACAGCTACGGCCCGTACAAAGGTGAAATCGCCGCCCGCCGCAACGGTGCGCTGATCTCCACCGACAAGGGCGACGCCGTTGCCTACGCGATCTGGAAGCTGCAGGACCGCGGCATCATGTTCATCGGCCATGGCGACAAGGTTTATGCCGGTATGGTCGTCGGCGAACACAGCCGTGAAAACGATCTGGAAATCAACGTTCTGAAAGGCAAGCAATTGACCAACGTCCGCGCCTCCGGTGCAGACGAAGCCGTCATCCTCGTCCCGCCGAAGAAAATGACGCTGGAGGAAATGATGTCCTACATCGATGAGGACGAGCTGGTCGAAGTAACGCCGAAGGGTCTGCGCCTTCGCAAGAAGCACCTTGACAGCAACGCGCGCGAGATCGCCAAAAAAGCGGCCAAGAAAGCGGCGATGGAAGGCTAAGCGCCTTCTCCAAGAACTCCGGGAATGGCGGCCATGGTGCCGCCATTTTCTTTTTCCGGCGCATCCTGCTGCGCGTCCGCGCGAAGACGCGGCAAGGCCCCCGCATGGTTTTCCTGAACGAATTTAATCAGCCGCTCACGCACCATGCAGCGCAGGTCGAACGCCGTTGGCGCATCCGCCGCACTGACGAGGACGCGTATCTGCATCGTACGCTCTGTGGCCTCCACCACTTGCACGACCTGCACCTTGCCGTCCCATTTTTCCGCAACGTCGGGTTCGGCAAGAATACGCACCAACTCCCCGCGCAGCGCATCGACGGGCATGCTGTAATCGAGATAAAGCATGACCACCCCCAGAAGATCGGCCGATGTGCGCGTCCAGTTCTGGAACGGTTTATCGACGAAATAGCTGATCGGCAGGACAAGCCTGCGCAGGTCCCATATCTTGACGACCACGTATGTCAGGTTGATTTCCTCGATCACGCCCCACTCGCCCTCGACGATAACGGCATCACCGATGCGGATCGGCTGGGTGATGGCGATCTGCAGGCCCGTGAAAAAGTTACCAAGCGTTTTTTGCGCGGCAAGACCGAGGACGATACCCGCAAGACCCGCGGAGGCGATCAGGCTGACGCCCAGCGAGCGTATCTGGTCAAACACCATAAGGCAGGAGGCGAGGCCGACGATAACGATAAGGGAAACGGCAAGACGGCGTAGCACCTTGATCTGCGTATGGATGCGCCGCGCCTTGAGATTGTCACGCACGCCGACATCAAATCGACCCAGGAACCAGTCGCTTGTCAGTCCGATGGCGCGAATGGCCATCCATGCGATAATGGTAATTACAAGGATCGAGTAGGTTTTCTGATACCAGACCTCTTCCCCGATATCCTCGTAAAGCTTGTTGAGGATGATGACCGCTGCGGTCAACCCCATCAGCAGTTGGAGCGGGCGGTTGAAACGGTGATAGAGAAGAATAACGAAATTCCCCTCCCTCTTCACCACGCGTGTCCATATGTATCGTTTGATCACATAAAACAAGGCAAGCCCGAGCACGGCGAGACCGGCAACGACCGCCGTTTCCCATCCCGCATTCAGGTCGTTTTCCCGCATATATTCGATAATATCCAACGCTCTTCCTTCTCTTTTTCTTTAAACGCAATCTTCGGTTAACGCGCTTTCGTAAGAAAAGGTTCATATTAAAAATGAATTTTTTACTTGCCACCGCGCAAGCAATTATGTTTTCCTTGTGATTATGAAACAAACGCACGCGAAAAATACGTCTATCTCCTTCGCACCGGCAGGGCTCGGTACGAACGAGAATGGCTGTATTCCGCTGACGCATTAGGTTTCTTACAAAAACACTGTCAGCAAAAAATCAAAGGCTGACAGATCATCATTCCCAAACAAGACAAAATGATTTTCCGTCCGCCTTTTAAAGAAAAGGGAGGAGAACATGCGCGTAAAACAATTTAATGCGAAAGATTGGCGGCAATACAGGGCCATTCGCCTCGAAGCCCTGTCCCGTCACGCGGATGTGTACGGCAATTCTCTGGAGCTGGAACAAAGCTGGAGCGACGAGGACTGGCACGACATGGTTGGCGATGCCCGGCATGCGTTTTTCGGCCTGTATGACGGCGATGAACTCGTCGGATGCACCGCCGTCTTTACGGACAGAAACGATATTTCAGGGAAGACGGCGCTTCTGGCCGGATCTTATATCCGACAGGACTACCGCGGTCGCGGCCTGTCGCGAAAGCTCTATGACGCAAGACTGGAATGGATTCGCGCATCGAAACGTTTTGATGCGGCCGTCGTCGGACACAAGGAAGGCAACGAAGTCTCCCGCCGCGCGAACCAGGCTTTCGGTTTCACGCATTCCCGCACGGAAGAAAAGACATGGGGCGACGGTTCCAAGGGAACAATACATATTTACACAATGAGGTTGAAATGAGCACGAACGTAACGACGAAGAAAAACCCGATCATGATCGATGTGCCGATGCCCATCGAAACGCCGCGCCTGATCTTGCGTAATGTTATGCCGGGTGATGGCAAAGCCACTTTCGAAGCAAAGCAGGAAAGCTATGAAGATTTAAAGAAATGGATGCCTTGGGCAAAAGAGCTCGGTACTGAAGAGGATTTGGAAGTCGTAGCGAGAAAAAACTATGCAGAATTTATCCTGCGCGAAGACATCATGATATTGGGGTTTGAAAAGGCCACAGGGAAATTTGTTATCGGCACGGGCCTGCACCGCATGGATTGGGACGCCGGATATTTTGAAATCGGCTACTGGGTACGATCCTCCGCGCACGGCCAAGGCTACGCCACCGAAAGCACAAACGCTTTACTGCGGTATGCGTTCAACGCTCTGGGCGCCCAAAAAGTCGGCATCTGTCACGCAGGCGGCAACGACGCCAGCCGCAGGGTTATTGAAAAGCTGGGCTTCATACCGCGCGGTGTAATTGAAGATAACAATATTTTACCGACGGGCGAGCGCACATCGCGCCACTGGTTCGCAAGGTATGACCTAGGCGGCCTTCCTGAACTGAAAGTGAAATGGGGATAGAGCATGAAAAACGACATCTATATTGAAACAGACAGGCTGATCCTTCGCAGCGGCCATGTGGAGGACGCACAGGTGCTGCATGTTGCAGTAAACGAGGTGTGGGATGAACTCCAACTTTGGATGAGCTGGGCATTCGAAGGGAACCAGAAGATCGAGGCACAAAATGCATTCCTGTCAGACGGGAAGCAAAATCCCATTTTGGGTTTTGATAAAGCTACCGGCGCTTTTGTCATTGCAACGGGCTATCATCCTCATGATGAGCGCTCTGTCGAAACGGGCTATTGGGTCGCAAAGGACTTCCGCAGTCGGGGTCTGGCACACGAGGCAATGCAGGCCGTCCTGTCGCACATTTTTGAGAAGAATGTCAGCGAGGCAATATACATCTGCCATGCCGAAGGAAACACGCCGAGCGAGAACCTGATAAAAAAACTTGGCTTTACCAAAACGGGAATCACGGAAAGCGATCATGTCCGTTGCAGCGACGGCGTGCGTCTTAACACGCATCATTACACGATGGAAAGGCGGCATGTATGAACCATAACATCCGCCAGATAAAGCTACACACAATCTGCACGAACATGCTGTTCGTTCTGCCGGTTATTGTGCTTTATTATCAGTCTATCGGTCTCGGCTTTCGCGAGTTCCTGATCGGCGAGGCGTTTTTTTCCGCCGTAGTCCTGTTCGCGGAGGTTCCGTCCGGGTGGATATCGGACACATGGCGGCGCAAATCGACGCTGATCCTCGGCGCTTTTTTCGGAATATGCGGGCTAAGCCTTCTGATGGTTGCGGACAATTTCTGGATGGCAACGGCGGCGCAGGGGATTGTCGGTCTCGCGGTTGCGCTGAATTCCGGCACGAACACCGCGCTTCTATACGACACACTGTATGAACAAGGCCGCGCGGATGATTACAGGCGCGTCGACGGTGACCGTCACAGCTTCGGCATCTACGGTACGGCCTTGTCCTGTATCATAGGCGCGTTGCTGTTCAGCGTCGATCCGAAGCTGCCTTTGCTGTTCGACATCCTGATCATGGTGGTTGCGATGATCGCCATCGCGTGCGTCCGCGAACCAAAACGGCACCAGAAGAGTGTCGAGAAGCACGTCTTCCGCGACCTCTATGAAACCATGAAATATGCCCTGTCCGGACATCCGGAGATTACAGGCATCATCATGGTATCGACGGTTGTTCTTTGCACCACAAAACTGATGCTCTGGGCGCAGCAACCGTATTATACGATGATCGGCATTCCTGTCGAATGGTTCGGCGTCATCATGGCGGGCAGCTTTGCGGTCGGCGGCATGGCGGGGCAATTCAGTCACAGGATCGAGCATTGGGGAAGCAACCGTGCCGCCCTGGCTGTTACCGCCGTCATACTGTCACTGGCCTGCTTCAGCCTGATCATATGGCCGGCCGCGCTTCTGGCCGTGCCGATGTTCCTCACCGGAACGCTTGCCTACGCCACCATGACGCCGCGCATCAACAACGCTATCAACAGCCGTGTAGGATCGGAACGACGGGCGACCATATTGTCAACGGCCAGCCTGATGGTGCATCTGCTGTTCATCCCGACGAGCGTTCTGGTGGGGTATCTGTCCGACCATGGCGGCATCACCGCGTCGCTATGGTGGATCGGCGCACAGTTGTTCGTGCTGTCCGCAATCGGCCTGTGGCTTTGGGGAAGACGCGGTTACAGCGCGAGTTCCACCATCACCGGAACGTGATCGGAGGTTTTTTCCCAGTCACGCGTTTCGGCGAGGATCTTGTGCGATTGCAGCTTGCCGGCGAGCGGAGGCGTAACCCAGATATGATCGAGCCTGCGGCCGCGGTTGGAAACTTTCCAGTCGCGGTTGCGGTAACTCCACCACGTATAGCACTTTTCGTCCTCCGGCACGAAATGGCGGATCGCGTCATGCCATGACAGGGCGCCGTACATGCGGGTCAGTTTTTCAACCTCGACCGGCGTGTGCGATACAACGCTCAAAAGCTGCTTATGCGACCAGACATCGTGCTCCAGCGGCGCGATGTTGAAATCGCCGACGGCGACGACGTTCTGATCGGCGGAATAATTGTCCGCGAACCAGCGCCCGACCTCATCCACGAAATCCAGCTTGTGCGCGAACTTGTCGTTAAGGTCGGTGTCCGGAATATCGCCGCCCGCGGGGATATAGAGATTGTGCAGGTCGAAATCCTTGAACTTCGCCGCGATATGACGGCAATCCTCCCGCCCGCAGCGGTGATGGATGTCTTTCGCCACAAACGGAAGGCGCGATAAGATCGCCACGCCGTTATAGGATTTCATGCCGTGGAAATGCTGGTGCACATATCCTTCCGCCGCGAATGTTTCCGACGGAAAAAACTCGTCCGGCGTCTTCGTTTCCTGCAGACACACGACATCGGCATCGAGCATCCGCATCACGTCCACGACCAGCGGCGCGCGCAGGCGCACCGAATTGATATTCCACGTTACGATTTTCATGGGATTTAGAACGGCAGGCCGCCGCCGCCGAGCATACCGGGCGGGAGGCCGAGGTCGGACATCATCTTTTGGGTTTCTTCGGCCATCTTTGCGTCGCCTTTACCCTTGGCGTCGTTCAGCGCGGCCTTCAGCAGGTCTTCGAGCACTTCTTTTTCATCGGCAACGAGCAGCGACGGATCGATGGAGATGCCCTGACACTGTCCCTTGCAGGTCATCGTGACTTTCACAAGGCCGCCGCCGGACAATCCCTCGACGCTGACATTGCCCATTTTTTCCTGCATGTCGGCCATCTTGCCCTGCATGGCTTTTGCTTGTTGCATCATCTTTGCGATATTCATTTTATAGGTCCTCTTTTTTATGAATGGCTTTTAACTGCGCGTTCGGAAATATGTCGAGCACTTGCGAGACCAGCGGCTGCGCGCGCATGGCGTCGAACTTGGCCTGCTCCGCCGCTTTCGCCGCCTGCGCCAGCGTCGGCTGCCCCGGCGCGTCGGAGACTGTAATCATCCAGCGGTTGCCCGTTGCGGCTTTCAGCGCCTGCGTCAATTCCTGTGCAAGGCTTTGCGAGGCCAGAGGATCGGGACGGTACTCAAGGCGCCCCTCCTCCAGCTTCACCAGATGAACGTAGAGGTAAACCTGACTGGCAAGCATGATGTGGCCGGATTGCTGGAGCACGGCCTGCATGTCGGTCAGGCTTGCGATCTCCGTAATCGGCGCAGGCTTTGCTTCTACCTGAACGGCCGGTGCAGCCACGGCCACCGCCGCGCCGCCACCGGAAGAAGACATCACGGACGCACCGCGCCCGCCGCCGGAACCGCCGCCGCCCGAAGGCGCGGACGGCATCGCGGGAAGGACGCCGCCGTCCTTGATTTTCTTGATAAGATCGGCAGGGTCGGGAAGGTCCGCCGCATAGGCAAGGCGAATAACGACCATCTCCGCCGCCTTTTGCGGGACAGGCGCGAAGTTGACTTCGTTTACGCCCTTTAGAAGGATTTGCCACACGCGGGCCAGCGCGGGCATGGACATTTTCATGGCAAGAAGGCTCGCGCGCTCCATTTCTTCCTTCGCCATCACTTGCATCGTCGCCTGCAACGACGGCACGGCGCGGAGTTTGGTGAGCAGGTGCGACAGATCGAGCAGGTCGCCCATGATCACGGACGGATCGGCGCCTTTCTTGTAGAGGTCTTCCATGATCTCCAGCGCGCGGGCGGGGTCGCCGCTCACCGCGCTTTCGAGCAGGTTCAAAATCAGGGAGCGGTCGGCAAGGCCGAGCATGTCCTTGACGTTCTGCGCGGTGACATGCCCTTGCGAAAGGGCAATCGCCTGATCCAGCATCGAAAGACCGTCACGGGCGGAACCATCGGCCGCGCGCGCAATCAGCGTCAGCGCTTCCTCGTCCGCCTTGATGCCTTCCTTCTCGCATATCTTGCCGTAGTAATCGCCAAGGGTCGCGGCATCGATGCGGCGCAGGTCGAAACGCTGGCACCGCGATAGGACGGTGACAGGCACGCGGCGGATTTCCGTCGTCGCGAAAATGAACTTCACATGCGCGGGCGGTTCTTCCAGCGTTTTCAGAAGCGCGTTGAACGCTTCGGTCGTCAGCATGTGCACTTCGTCGATGATGTAGATTTTATAACGTGCGGAGACTGGCGCATAGCGCACCCCGTCGAGGATTTCACGGATGTCGTTGATCCCGCGGCGGGAGGCCGCATCCATTTCGAAAACATCGGGATGACGGTCTTCGGTAATCGCACGGCAGATTTCGCAGTCGTCTGTCGGGCCGGTCGTCGGGCCGGACGTGCCGTCGGGGCCGGTATAGTTCAGCGCCTTGGCGATCAGACGCGCCGTCGTCGTCTTACCCGTCCCGCGAATACCGGTCAGCATGAAGGCATGCGCGATGCGTCCGCTGTCGATCGCGTTCCTCAGCGTGCGGATCAGCGCTTCCTGACCGATGACGTCATCGAAGTTTTTAGGACGGTATTTGCGCGCAAGGACGCGGTACTCTTTCTGGCTTTCGGACATACCCATATACCTAGGACGATTCCGCCCCGAGTTCAAACGGAATGGCGCGGATTTCCGGAGCTTTTACGGGTTTTAGACCGCGCGGAGAACCTGATGGCTCATACGCTCCTGCGGGCTGCGGTTAACCTTTACGAGTTTGAGTTGCGATTCCTCGTAAAGCTTGTCCACGAATTCCTGCGGGTAACGATACCCGTTTGCATAAGACAGGAATTCGCCCTTTTTCCACTCTGCATGACGGCCACCGATCTGAAACGCGGTGTCGCACCTCGCCTCCCACCCCAATGCGTGCAGATGGTTGGCGGGATTCCAGAAGCGTTTGAACTTGAAGGCGGACGGGTCAAACTGCACCGTGTCAATATCGACAGGCACCTTCTTGAGCGTCTGTGTGGCCAACTTCTCATGCACCTTATCGCCGTAACAGGCCTTGATCGTTTCCTCATCCTGGTTCTGGTCGATCCCGAGAATAAGGATATCGCCCTCTTTCATATGGCGGCGGTAATTCTGCAGAGCGGAAAGTACATTTTCCTTCGGCATCTCACCCGTCGGAAAGCCGGGCATATTGCCGAGCGTTGCACCGAATTGAACGATGATCCTGCGTCCCTGTTGCGGTAGGTCTTCAAACAGCCTAGGGTCCGCGCTGCGTGCAAATTCTTCGGAAAGCGGTCTACGCTTTTCCATGTCACCGGAGTTAAAATCCGATGTGCGGAAATAGCGTCTTGTCTCAGGGAAATGGGTATAAACCATCTCCATCGTCTCCAGCAGGGATTCGAAAGAACCTTCCACATCGACATAATTGTCAGGCTGGACGGCTTTCAGGATGTTGAATGTCTTTTCCGATGCAGGGCCGGAGCCAAGCTCGATCAGCGTCAAAGGATCACCCGGCGCCATTCCGGATCTTGCCAGATCCGCGTAGAAACCGCCATGTGTGGTGATCAGGTCGCGGTCTTCCCAGTAAGGGTAATAAACGGGCGTTTTTGTAATCTCTTTAAATGTTTCAGCTGACTCGCCGGTCGTGACAAATTTTGCAGCATCCCCTGCGGCCTCTTTTGTAAAAAGCGCCCGCATGACCGTTTTGAAATCGTCCGCCTTGGCGTAATAACTCGGCGCTCTCATGCGCGCGGCGTCGAAGGTCGCCTGCGTCGGAGGGCCAATCACCTCGGCGTCGTAATAATAATCTTCCACTTTTTTAAGCATACTTCTTAACTTCTAGGGGTGAATGAAGGGGAACGGCCAGCATGTCCCAGAAACGATAGAACATGAGCTTGAAACTCTCCGCGAAATCGCGGTTGTGCAAAACGCGCACCGTGACATTGCCCGGCGTAAAGCGGATCAGCGCCAGTTTGTCGGCATACATATAGTGGGATGTGTTGTTGTAGAAGACATCGGACGGAATGGCGCGATATTCCGCATAGGTCGCAAATGTCGTGTTGTCGCCTTCCTTGACAAGGATATGGGCGCGTATTCCCGGTATCGCGGCGATACGGTCGCGCATTTTGGTTGCCTGTTCCATCCCCTGCCATCTCAGCCAGTTTGTTTCATCCACATTGGACACACAATATGTTCCGGGATTTTTTTCCATTGTTTCAATGACATCCATCATAAATGCATTGAATCCGGCTACACCTTCGTAGGATAGAACGTCCGAACGCACGATTTTGATCCCGTCATCGTCGGTAAATTGTAGCCCCTGACGCTCATAGAATTGTTTCAGGGCATCCAGGCTGCGCAGGGAACCGTCCGTCACCCCGCGTTCAATGTTGGAAAGCGTTGATTTGGTAATGCCCGACGCGATGGCGACATCGTCCTGGCTCATATCAAGGTGCGCACGAGCGGCGCGTAGCTGTCCTGCTGTTATCATTTTGCCCCACACTTCAAAAATAGGAATTTATCGGGTTTTACACCTATTTTCTCAAAATAGAAAGAGACAAAATTCGCAATCTTTTGCGTTTTTAGAATTTATTTTCCAGAATATAGAAGTATGGTCATTAAAAAATCCCGCCTGGGCGGGATCGATAAGGTGGAAGGCCGGACGCGACCCGGAGCAAATTCGTTACGGCTGCTGCCTCTCGGCCCTGACCGGATTGGCGAAGCTACCGCCCGCGCCGACCTTCCGGCGTGATCTTTAATGAATTGGCGCCCTGATGGCAACCCTTTTAAGCAAAAGCCCCTACATCCCGTACGGGCGGAGCACATCCGGCGAAACCACCCGCTCCGGCTTTTTAGGCGCCGTTTCAGGCGAAACCCTGCCAAAGGCGGACATATCGCCGTTCACTTCCATCATGCCGTCCTGCTCCGGCGGCTTGCCGTTTGCGAGCGACAGGGGCAGATACCCTGCATAAGGGCGGCTGATATAGCCTTTTTCCGTGGCACGCACAAAGGCGTCCCCTATTTTCGAGCAGATTTCCGTGAATTTCGACATATTTCCCCCAAATACAAATTATGTATAATAATTATAAGACTATATCTCTCTTTCTTATGTTGCAATCCTTTTCGAAAATGGGTAACTGATTATCGCGTTTTTTACACATTGTGTTTAGACGCAGTGCAAAAAAACAAAGCACGCCGTTGTAGCTCAGGGGTAGAGCAACGCATTCGTAATGCGTGGGTCGGAGGTTCAATTCCTCTCAACGGCACCATTTTTTCCAGAGAAAAAAGAAAAAAGAAGGCCGCATAGAGCGACCCTTTTTAAAAGATGCATTAAAGCGCGATTGCGTGCACAACCATCCGGCCCTCACCATCGCTGAATGGCTGAATGTAATTCCCACCGGCAAGTTGCGCCGCTCTTTGCATGGCAAGAACTGGGAACTTGAAAGAATTGTCGACGACGAGCTGCTTTCCTTTGGGAAAATCAAATCTTATACCGTTCATAGAAAAACTCTGCGCTTCCGTGGCTTCACAGATGTGACAGAATTGGAAAGCATCCGGCCACCAAGCCATAGAATATTTCCACGCAGAAGGATCGAACCCGCTCTCATCCGGAATCAAGTCACGTTTAATGCCGTAAAGCACATTTATCTCATAGGCAGCATGGGCAGGATGGTCATAATCGGCATATAACAGCTCTGCATCCTGCGTTGCTT
>QFNK01000406.1 GCA_003240795.1 Micavibrio aeruginosavorus
CCACATCGCCGTGAAAGTCAACGATTTCGGTTTCTTTAGAGCTGATACGTTCCTTGTGAATGCCGAACATATATGGTCTCGCACGGAAGTCGCGCGTATTCGCATAAGCATCCGACCCGTTGAATTTATAGAGCGCATCGCCGAAGCTGCGCGCGCGTGCCATACCGAAATCTCCCGGCTTGTTCATGCCATCTGGCGATCCTACCATGACGAGGCAGTTGCCGTCCTTGTCGGTAATATCGTACTCGGCACGGATGGTATCCGCATAGAAGTCACCCATATTGATGAACTTGGCTTTCTTCTTGCCGAAAACTTCACGGTAATGCTTCACGCCGTCTCGGGAATGAGGCTCGACCCCTACGACTTTTTCAACGCCCGAGTCTTTCAGGATTTCAGCAAAATGAAGCGCGCCGACCGCGTTGAATTCATAACGCATGTTGTTGTTTTCGTCGGCCTTGCTGAAAATCCTGTCGCTGCGCATGAAGGGCAGGGCGGGGGCGATCACGCGGATTTCCCTGACGCCGTATTGCTGCTTCAAGGACTTGGCCAGAAAGGCAAGCCCAAGGGCGCGCATGGACGTGTTCTGTCCGCTCGCCGAATGCACGATCGTCACGCGCGAATTTTTCAGGCTCTTTGCGATTTCGTTTTTCTGTTTTTCGTCGAGCGTCTGGACGATGGGGTGATTGGGCTGGTCACCGTTTGCGAAAAGCGTCGTGTTCACTTCGCCGTCTTCAAAGGCGTTGATGCCGAACTGTATCACCGGGCCTGGCTTTGTAATCGCGGGGCGGCCATCTTGTGTCCGCTCGGCGTGGCCGAAGGCGTCAACGATGCCTTCTGCGATCTCGTTGGATGTACGGCCGACCAAAATAAAATCTTTACGCTTTCCCATGCGCTGCAACATAGGTAGCGTGTTTGATTACGTCAATAACTTTGCAGCAATTAACTAACTTTTCTGCCCGCTATGAGGTCTTCTACTACAGCAGGATCTGCTAATGTACTGGTATCGCCGAGCGTATCGAACTCCTCCGCCGCGATTTTTCGCAGGATACGCCGCATGATCTTGCCGGACCGTGTTTTGGGAAGTCCCGGCGCCCACTGGATAATATCCGGCGAGGCGATGGGGCCGATGATCCTGCGGACCGTGGCAACGATGCTTTTTCGCACCTCATCGCTTGGCTCCACCCCCTGCGCCAGCGTCACATAAGCGTAAATACCCTGTCCTTTCAGGT
>QFNK01000407.1 GCA_003240795.1 Micavibrio aeruginosavorus
AGCCCCACAAGAAGAACGGCGATGATCATGCCGAGTTCCTCCGCCGCGACGGAGAAGATGAAGTCGGCATGCGCGTCGGGGATCGTCAGCTTGACCGTCCCCTGCCCCGCGCCGGTGCCGAACAATCCACCATGCTGGAACGCCTGAAGCGATTTGTCGATCTGGTACGTGTCGCCGCTTTCGGGATTGATGAAGCGGTCGACGCGGCTCTGCACGTGCGGGAAGAAGCCATAGGCCAGGACCGCCGCACCCACAGCCACAAACCCGAGCAGGAAGATATAACGGAACGGAAGCCCCGCGAGGAAGACAATGGTGAAGAAACTAACCGTGACGACAAAGGTCATCCCCATGTCCGGCTGCATCAGCAATAGCAGGACGATGAATAGGTAAAGACCGGCGGCGAAATATATCCCTTTGAACTCCGGTTTTTCCTTTTGCCGCGCGATCAGCCAGGCCGCAACCACGACAAAAACGGGTTTCATGATCTCGCTCGGCTGGAGGGAGAGCGGGCCGACGCGCAGCCACCGCTGCGCCCCTTTCGTTTCCGTACCGATCACGGGCACCAGCATCAGACATATGACCGCAATGCCAAGTATAATCAGCGCCGCGCGCCAGACATGCTTGATGTTCCCCATCGACATGAAGATCATGATGGCGACGCTCGGCACCAGATAAATCAGATGGCGGATGATGAAATAATTCGCCGGATCGCCGTTCCGTTCGGCAACAGGCGGGCTTGCTGCCGCGACGAGGAGAACGCCGAACACGCTGAGGATCAGCAGCAGCGAGAGCATCACGCGGTCGACCGTCCACCACCAGCTTCCAAGGAAGGATTTATCGGTGCGCGCGAAATATTTCATACGACTGTCTCATCAGAAAGGGATTCCACGAGCGCGGTGAAAACATCGCCCCTGTGGCCGTAATTCTTGAACTGGTCCCACGACGCGCAGGCCGGCGAAAGGAGGACGCATCCCGCGCCGCCCGGTTGTCCCCGCTCCGCCTGCGCCATCGTGTGCGCTTCCAGAACGGCAACGTCGAGCGTATGGCTCTTGGTATGCTCGACCCCGATTTTCTTGAGCCAGAGCGCGAAATCATCCGCCGCCTCGCCGATCAGGAAAACATGCTTGATGCGGTCGATATGCATCTCGATCCCGTCGAGGCCGCCGTCTTTCGCACGGCCGCCCGCGATCAGATAGATGTTGTTGTAACAGGA
>QFNK01000408.1 GCA_003240795.1 Micavibrio aeruginosavorus
AAGAGACCGTTCCTGCCGATAAAATGGCGTAATTATCTCATGCGTGACAGCGCATTAAAGACTCCTGTCTCTGATATGCAAACCGCCACAGGCCTTTTGACCGCCTATTGGCGGGGCGACAGAAGAATAGAGGCGTTTCTTTATTCCGGTGGAATTCTTCTTCTCAGCGGCGGCATAGGATACAACGCCATTCAAATCGGACTTCAATACGCGGAAGTCATATCCAACCTTTATAATTATCATCATCCCGATAGCCTTACCCCTTTCGAGACATTGTCGGACAGTGTTTGGAAAGCGGCAGGCGTGACGGTTCTGCAAACAGGTATGACCGTATCGCGTCATTTATTGTCCTCGACCTTGAACAGGAAATCGTCAGGATGGCTCAGGGAACAATTGACTGGTGCGCTTCTAGGCGATCGGAACACCGCGCATCATGTGCGGAATTACAAGGTTCTTAATGAAAAAAATCAGTTGGAAAACCTGAAGAACGTGGACCAGCGGACGATAGATTGTACGAGGGACGTGCAGGCCGCCACGGTAGGCCTTACAATGGGCGCCGTGACGGCGGTGAGTTCCCTGGCCTCCGGATGGAGTGCTCTTCTAGGCATTAGTCAGCCGGTGGGCGGTTTGGAATTCCTCGGCGAATATGGGACGGCGTCTCTGGCATTCGGTGCGGCGGCGCTGTCTGTCGGTGTTGGCACATACGTTGCCTATAAAATCGGAAAATATATAAGTGAGGCCAGCAAGAATTTTCAGGAAGGGGAGGCGACATACCGTAACGGCGTAAGCACCATGATGCGTAATGCGTTTTATATCTCTGCCAGTGCCGGGCGGTTTGTTGAAAAACGCATAAGCCGCTCCCAGTTCAAAGATGCGGACAGAGCCTGGCATAAAAACAACCTTGTGACCTCGGGATATATGAGCTTCGCCGGTCTTTATAATCCCTTCAGCTCCCACATCGTTTCATATCTTCCGGCATTGGCCAATTATATCAGCGGGGAGATGGCGCTAAAAGAATATCTGAAGACGACGAGCACCGTCGGCAGCATCATGAACAGTATGGAATGGGTGATTGATGTCATGCCGGCCATCGCGACGTTGCGGGCAAACGTCAACCGCATTACCGATGTGACCAAGGCCATACATGCCGTCCATGATCCCAAGGAATTCTACAGCCAGACCGGAATTTCCGATTTTGTTTA
>QFNK01000015.1 GCA_003240795.1 Micavibrio aeruginosavorus
TCTTTCTTTTTTATCATTGAACAAGATATTCTTGCTTATTGAATGATATCGGCCCACGATTTCTTCTAAAATAATCGGAATACTCCAACCATCGATAATTATATGGTGCATACTGATCAAAAGCGCGTAATCCGTATTGCTAAGTTTTATAAGCTTAAACCGAATAAGCGGCCCAGTAGATAGATCAAACCCTAGACTTAAATCGGCCTCCTGAATGCTCTTGATAATATCAGTATAATCTGTGCTGAAGTTTTCTTCTGGCTGGATTTCTTCCCAATCGAGAATTGCTTCTGAAACTGATTGTCTGACATTTCCATTTTTATCTTCATGAAAACGGCACCTTAGGACTTCATTACCATCAAGCATGTCATTACATGCTTTCTTTAAGACTTTCACATCTATCTCGCCTTTGATAGAGAAAACATGTTGTAATATATGTACACGATTCCTCTCCCGAACAAACTGGCGATACATCTCCTTTTGCATAGGAGCCAGAGGATAGCTTATTTCTGATTCTTTCATTTCTGCGGATTTTTGTACAAAATATCTCAAATCCGAAGACAATCGCTCTATTTCCAGAGAAGAATGTAATTTTTTACTAAAAGCAATCTCTACTTTCAGTTCTTCGTTATCAATGAAAGAATTTACCTCGATAAGGTGAGTTCGTCTATTTGCCACATCTCTTTCTTGCGTAGTTGACCATTGATATAAATCAAACAACCCACTCTTTTCACCAATTTTTAAATCACCCAGATAGTTGAATAATATCTCGGCATTAGGCTGATTATGATCGCCTTGTATGTATTTTTTTATGCCATAAAAGATACTATTTTCTAAAGAATCAGCAATTGCATCCTTAACATCATTAATCTTCCCTATAAAATCTGAGTGTTTAAAATCAAGATCTATTTGAACAGGGTAAATTGCTGTAAACCAACCAACGGTTCTTGAAAGATCTACATGATCAAAGAAATCTATATCGCGGCCATGTGATTCCATATTGATCAAAACGCTTTTTGCATCCTGACCGTTCCGTTCAGCCCATTTAGAAACAGCATAAGATAAGCCACATACCAAAAGCTCTTGCGGTCTAATCCGCTGCTTTTTATATAAACCACTTAGCAAAACACTTGTTTCATTCCTATCAAAAGTTAAAGTAAGTGTCGTATTATCAGCTTCAGTATTCTTTACGCTTCTGTCTTCATCGCCTGGCAGAAGAGTAAATATTTTGTCCGCCTCCAGATTAGCATTTTCGATTATTTTATAATCAAGCGAGAGATTATCGGCATAGCTATGCAAGGTGTCCGCCCATGCCTTATATGAGGTCGTCTTCTCACCAAGATTGATTGGTCTATTAGAGATTTCCGCTGTATATAATGCGTTCAAGTCCTCGACCAAGATTCTCCACGAAACCATATCCATGGCCAAGTGGTGAGCTATTATCACTATAAAACTTTCGTTACCTTTATAAAACACCGAAGCTTTCAAGAGATTTCCGTCTTGGATATTAATGCCGCGGTGATGTGCATTAATCTCGTTCTCTATACTTAAGAGGAGATTTTCTCCAGAAGACTCTAGGTAAGAATATTCATGTACAAAAAATTCATTGGCATGTTCTGGGATATATGCTTTCCAAACATCCCCTTGCAAAATGAACTGAGATCGAAGTACATCATGATGCTGTAAAATTGCAGAAAATGATTTATTGAGAGCGTTTATATCAACCTTTTGGTCATGCCTCAAAATTATTGATTGGTTCCAATGATTAGGGTTGCTTAAATCGAGATCGAAGAACCACCGCTGAATTGGAGTGAGCTTTGCATTGCCAAATGCAGGCACTCCTTTCATAGAAGACACGGAATCAAAGGATAGGTTTGCAGCCAATTTAGCAATTGTTTGTTTATTGAAAATATCTTTTGTACTAATTTTCAGCCCTGCTGCCTTGGCTTTAGAAACAATGCTAATACTCAAGATTGAATCCCCGCCAATTTCAAAGAAGTTGTCGTGGATCCCTACTTTGTCCAAGCGCAAAATTTCCGCCCAAATGTTTGCCAGTATTTCTTCAATTTCATTGCCTGGTGCAACGTAAAGTGTATTGGACTCTTCGCGGCTACTACCGGGAACTGGAAGTTTCTGGCGATCAATCTTGCCATTCGGAGATAAGGGCATAGATTCCATATATACAAAATGACCAGGTATCATCGCCTCAGACAGGCTTCTACTGAGATAATCACGCAATTCTTTGATAGAAATGTCATCTGCATTTGCTACGATATAAGCCACCAGATATTTTGTTCCTGGAATATCCTCCCTCGCAACAACAACGGATTCTTTAATATTGGGATGTTTGTCTAAAACGGTTTCTATTTCGCCTAGTTCGATACGAACACCGCGTATTTTCACTTGAAAATCTAACCTCCCCAAAAACTCTATATTCCCATCAGGAAGATAACGGGCTAAATCTCCAGTTCTATAGAGTCGGCTTGATTCGGTTTTATCAAAAGGATTTAAAACAAATCTTTCATCAGTCAGATCAGTTCTATTAAGATAGCCAAGAGCCAACTGCACGCCCCCGATAAATAATTCGCCTGGTACTCCTATGGGTAACATATCTTTCTTATCATCCAGAATATGCATCTGGGTATTAGCTATAGATTTTCCTATAGGAATACTTGCTCCTTTGTAATCGGGCGTGCATTGCCAAGCAGTAACATCGATTGAAGCCTCTGTTGGCCCATATAAATTATGTATCTCACAATCCAGACATTCAAAAACCCTTCTCTGCGTTTCAAAATGAAGAATGTCTCCACTACAGATGATCCTCTTTATGCTTTTGCAAGTTTCAAACCCTTCGGTAGAAACAAAAGCCTGAAGCATTGGGGGGACAAAATGTAATGTTGTGATTTCTTGCTCATTAATTACCTCAATCAAATAGCTTGGATCTTTATGTCCTTCGGGTCTAGCCATGACCAGTGTTGCACCAGTTATAAGCGGCCAGAAGAATTCCCAACCAGAAACATCAAACCCGATGGGCGTTTTTTGCAGAACTACATCGCTTTGTTGAAGGTTGTAGGTGTCTTGCATCCACAAAACACGATTGGTCATGCCACGATGGACGCACATAACGCCTTTTGGTTTTCCTGTAGAGCCAGATGTGAATAGAACACAAACCAAGTTAGCAGCATCATGGATAATATCCGGCTTTCGAGGTACTTGTTTTGAAATACTGGGCCAGTCCTTGTCCAGGCAAACAATTTTACAAAGATCAGATGGAGCGTTCTGAAGCAAATGCTCTTGAGTTAGCAAAATCGGTGCGGCCGATGCCTCCATAATATAGTTACGACGATCGTCTGGGTAAGATGGGTCGATAGGAACATAGGCCGCACCGCTCTTTAATACACCAAGAAATGCTATGACAAGCTCCAGAGAGCGATCCATATAAACGCTGACGAGTTTTCCAACCCCAACCCCTTCTGCGTTAAGATAATTTGCGAGTTTATTCGCCTTAGAATCTAACTCGGCATAGGTCAAGATTTCTCCTTCAAATACTACGGCGGGCCGATCAGGTGTCCTTAGTGCCTGTTCCTCAAATAGCTGATGGATACATGTGTTAAGAGGATAATCTACGGCAGTTGCATTCCAGGCGTTAAGTATTATCTCTCTTTCATGCGCCGGCAGCGATGGCATATCCTTCAAATAGACATTTTGCTCATCCGAAAAGCTTTTAATTGTTTCTATAAAGAGCGATTTGATGCTCTCAACAGGCCAAGATGAAAATTTTGTCTTTATTTCAAATTCTATATTAGAAGCGGGATTGCATATTAATGTAAGAGGATAATTATCATGCTCGATAAAATTAACATGTGTGAGAGCATTTTTCTTCTCATTCACCCAGTCGTTATCTTTATAATTCTCGAAAACTAAAAGAGTATCAAATAATTCCTGCTCATGAGAAATTGAACCCCATGATTTGATTTTTGCCAAGGACGCATACTGATGGGGCCATGAATTTGATTGATTTTCTTGAATTTTTTGTAGCCAATTTGATATCCGATCATGATGATCGATCTTTATTCGCACTGGAATGGTATTGATAAATAGTCCCACCATTCCCTCGGATCCATCAAGCGATTCCGGACGTCCCGAAATAGTATTGCCGAATACAATATCATTGCTTCCCCCGCTATATCGGCTTAATACTATTGACCATGCCCCTTGTATTACCGTGTTAAGGGTTAACTTATTTCTACGAGCAAATGATTTTATGGATTTCGTATCTTCTTCCGATAAAGAAAATTTAAGAGGAGTTATATCGGAAGCGGAAACACTGTCATTCTTCTCCAGTTTTATTTCTGTTCCATTGTTAATGCCGCTTAAATATTTATCCCAATATATCTTATCTTCGGCACCATCAATATTCTGCAGCCAATCTATGTAATCTCTATACGGCGTTAACTGAGGCAGGTTACTAGATTTATTATCCCTAATGGCCTCATAACACTTAAAAAATTCATCTGCAATAATAGCCACGCTCCAGCCATCGAGAAGAATATGATGATGGCTCCATACCATACACGATTTATTCCCCTGCGTTTGCAGCAGTTTTATCCGCATCAATGGTCCACATTTAAAATCAAATTTTTCCTGTCTATCCTTAGACAAGATATTTTTAACTGCTGCTGATGTGTAGTCGGCTTCTTCAATATCTCGTATAACCTCAAAATTTAAATCAAACGAGTCATGAACGGTCTGTATAATATTATCAGAAACTTCCCAATCAAACGTGGTACGCAAGATAGCATGACGCTCTACAAGCTTTTTCCACGCTTCTTTAGCTATTTTTTCATTTATACGGTCATTAAAATAGAAGCATACTTGCTGCAGATAAACATCGCTTTCCTCATGCAAGGTATGGAATAACATTCCCTCCTGCATAGGCGATAACGGGTATGATCGATTAGACAGATCAGTATCTCGGATAGTGTTTTTTTGTGAATTTTTTTTCTCTGATTGCGAGACTTTCGATAGATCTGCAATTGTTTGGTACTGGAAAATATTTTTGACAGTAATCTTTATATTTTCTGACCTGGCTTTAGATACAATGCTTATGCTCAATATGGAATCGCCGCCAATTTCGAAGAAATTGTCGTTAACACCAACTTTATCAAGCCGTAAAACTTCCGCCCATATTTTGGCTAGCTTTTCTTCAATATCATTTCTAGGAGCTACATATTGTGCTGCGGACTGCGTACGATCATGCTCTGGCGCGGGGAGCTTCTGACGATCTATTTTGCCATTGGGCGACAAAGGCATAGTGTCAAGATTGACAAAATGTGCTGGAATCATAGCCTCAGAAAGGCCTTTACCCAAATACTCTCGCAACTCCTTCGAAGCCAATGGAGCTTCAGATTTTGTAACAATATATGCTATAAGATACTTTTTACCGGGCGTATCTTCTCTGGCCACCACCACGCATTCTTTAATATCTGGATGCATATCCAAGGCGGCTTCAATTTCACCCAGTTCTATACGAACACCGCGTATTTTCACTTGAAAATCTAATCGTCCCAAAAACTCTATATTTCCATCGGAAAGATATCTTGCCAAATCTCCTGTTTTATAAAGCCGACTTGATTGTGTTGTATCAAATGGGCTTAGTACAAATCTTTCATCAGTCAGATCAGGTCTATTTAAATACCCTCGGGCTAATTGCACGCCACCAATATATAGTTCGCCGGGAACACCAATAGGCATCGGCATCATCTTTCCATCGAGCACATACATTTGAGTGTTAGCGATGGGCTTCCCAATTGGTATGCTGGCGCCTTTATAATCGGGTGTGCATTGCCAGGCGGTAACATCAATCGATGCCTCTGTCGGGCCATAAAGATTATGTACTTCACAGCCGAGATACTCAAACACCTTCCTTTGGGTCTCCATATGCAGAATATCACCACTGCAAATAATCCTTCTAATACTTTGGCAGCCTTCGAATCCTTCGGTTGAAATAAATGCCTGCAACATCGGCGGCACAAAGTGTAGCGTCGTTACCGCTTGATTATTAATAACTTCAATTAAATAATTAGGATCTTTATGGCCTTCAGGTTTGGCCATGACCAATTTCGCGCCTGTTATAAGCGGCCAGAAGAATTCCCATCCTGAAACATCGAACCCGATAGGCGTTTTCTGTAAAACAACATCGTCTTCCTTCAAACCATAAGCATCTTGCATCCATAAAATACGATTGGTCATGCCGCGATGAACGCACATAACGCCTTTTGGCTTACCTGTAGAACCGGAAGTAAACAAAACGCAAATAAGATCATCAGGATTATATTCTATATCTAACTTTTGGGATGAATTTTCTGAAATTTTGTCCCAATCCGTATCCAAGCATATCGTTGTGCAGTTTCCGGCCGGAGCAGTTTCAAGCAAATGTTCCTGCGTAACAAGGACTGGCGCGGCCGAAGCTTCCAAAATATAGGCACGCCGATCTTCTGGATAAGACGGGTCTATGGGTGCGTAAGCTGCGCCACATTTCAATATACCCAATAAGGCTACGACTAATTCTAGCGAACGATCCATATAAACGCCAACCAATGTCCCTGCTGTCACGCCCTTGGACATTAAATAATTAGCAAGCTTATTCGCTCTAGCGTCCAGCTCTGCATAGGTTATGGACTTTTCTTCAAATTGCAAAGCAATACGCTCAGGAGTTTTTAATGCCTGATCTTCAAAAAGTTCGTGAATGCATAGATGCAAAGGATAATCAACGGCAGTATCATTCCATTCATTTATTAGGGTATTTCTTTCTAGAGGCGACAACTCGACCAAATTACTGATCAAAGATGTTTTAGAGGAAAATGCAGACTTCAGGATTTCTTCAAAATCGGAATGTATCTTCTGTATATCTACTTCTTTAAACAGTTCTTCTGTATACTCAATAACCAGTGAAAACTCTGATGCCTTGTTAATTATAGTCAACATGAGATCAAATTTTGTTTTGACCTCACTAACATTGATTTCCTCCAAAGATAGGCCGTTTAGTTGGAATGAGTCGGCAGGCGTGTCCACAAGATTGAATGCTATTTGCACTAAAGGGTTTATATTGGAGGATCTGGCTACATTAAGTGCATCAACAATTTTATCAAACGGAAGCTCCTGATGCTCAAAAGCATCCAGGAATGTCTCACGGACAGCAAGGCTATGCTCAATGAATGTGCTCTCTTCTGTAGTTTGTATGCGTATAGGAAGGGTATTGGTAAAAAATCCTACCAAGTCCTTTGTCTGAGGATGGCTTCTGTTCGCTACAAAACTACCTATCAGAAAATCTTTTGAACGCGTATGCTTGTATAAGAGTACAGAAAAGCAACTTAAGAATGCAATGTAGGGTGTAATATTGTTCTTCTTACAAAAGTTATTGACAGACGTAGAAACCGCCGGATCCAGTTTCAAAGTCAATCTTTTCCCTGAACGAACAGCTTCTGCCGAGCGCGGCAATTCATAAGGAAGAGATAGCACAGGGTTAATATCGGATAATTTCGCTTTCCAGTAGGAGATAAGATCCACTCCCACCGATCCGTTTATTCTATTTCTTTGCCATGTGGCATAATCAACATATCTAAGGCCGTTTGGTGCCCCCTCTACAGATCCGTGATTATAATAGTGTGCTATATCCTGGAAAATTAGGGTGTCCGACCATGCATCCATGGTTATGTGATGGCGGTTGATAACCAAGATACAAGAATTTTTGGTTTCTCGGATAACTGTCACTTTTAAGAGAGGGCCATTCTCTAGATCAAAGCTATGATTTAGTTCGGCGAGAATGATTTTATGAATTTCGTCCTTTGGCTCTTCAACATAAGAAAAATCAAAAGTGGGTTCTTTTATAACTTTCTGCTTTGGAACACCATTGTCGTTAAAAAATACGGTTTGGAAGCTCTTATGCTTCACGATCATTTTGTGAACAGATTCCTTCAAGCGGGAAATATTAAGATCACCTCGCACTCTGATCACTATCGGTTCATTATAAGCCTGCCTATTAGATTCGCTTTCGTATTCATTCAAGAACCATAACCTTTCTTGCCCATAAGAAAGTGGGAAGATATCAATGTCGTTATCATTTGCGATTGTAGTGATTGCGGCATCTTTTTCTTCGCTTAAAGATTGAAGATATTGCAATAGGACTGGTTTCTTAGAAAGAATTTGCTCCCTGAGAGCTTCTGGTAAATCTCCACCATTTAAATCTAGACATAGATCTCCGTTATCTTGCCAGATTTTAATGTTGCGGGCTTTTAATTGGGCCAAAAGATCAACTAGAGTAAACATGTGTATCCTATAATCTAATAATTTTTGCTTTTTCTGTCGTTCCATTGCCACTCAGACCTGTTTCGGCTGAGCCTTGGTTAAGAAATTGTGACAATTTTTTAATATTGGAATTCTCAAAAAAGATTTTTATTCCTATGGAATAATTATGAGTTTCTTTTAAAGCGGTTAAATATTGGATGGCAGAAAGTGAATCTCCCCCCATTTCGAAAAACGATTGATCAAGGTCTTCCGGCTCCCTACCCAATATGCCGACCCATGCTTCCAAGAGGTCTCTTTCTACTGGTGAGATATTCGGAAAATTCTGTATCTTGATGTTCTCATTACTAGGAAGATTTTTTGAGAAAATATCGGACTCTATAAAGGCACGTTTACGATCCTGAATATTTGATGGACACACAATAATCTGATTATAAATTTTAGCAAAATGAAGTGATTTATCCAGCGCAGCTATCCCCTTTTCGGGCGAAAGGGTTGCAGCATGTTCTCCCTCATGCAGGGAGAGTTGGAGGGTATATTTTGCTGCCATACCCGTCTTTTCCCAAGTATCCCAATTAATCGCTAGGAAAGGCCACTTGTGCTCAAGATCCGCAAAAGAGTCAATAAAGGCATTTGCTGCCGCATAATCGCTTTGACCTAAATCAGGAAATATGGAGCTGATGGATGAGAATGCGATCAAGAAATCAATATCTTTATCCTTAAATATCTCGGCAAGATTGATAGTGCCGTGAATCTTTGGACGGAAAACGCTTTTTACCTGCTCTCGTGTTTTGTTCCTTATTAAGGTACTGCCAGAAACGCCTGCGGCATGAAAAACTCCATTTATCTTGCCAAATTGCATTTCTGCTTGTTGAATTGCCTTTTTAAGGCATTCTTTATCTGATAGGTCGGCAGAAATCCTCAAAATTCCTTCTTCCCTATCGTCGGCTTTGATTTTCTCGTCTGAAAAACTCCTGCTCACAAGAACTACCTTGGCGTTGCGATAACTCATAATGTAGCGTGTGATATATTGTGCGATCCCTCCAGATCCGCCAGTTATGAGATATACTCCGCCCTCTCTAATTCCTAGAGGAGACTTTTCATGCTCCTGATACTCTATTGACGAGAAATCCTGTTCGTAAACGCGCCCATTTCTAAGAATAATTCCACCAGTTGTAAGCCGATCATTGGATAATTCAATCAATGCTTCAATTTCATCATCAAGGTTACTGGCTCTAATATCAACGCAACGCGAATAAAAATCTTTAATTTCTTTAATTGCACATCTAGCAATACCCAGAATTACCGCCTTCTCTGCTTGAATATTTTTATCTCGGTCTAAAGAAAGGAGGCCATCACATACAATCGTTAAGTGCTTTTTAGATATATCCTGATCTGCAATAGCCTGTGTCAGATATAGCAGGCTTGAGTATATTTCTTCTGCATCATCCGTTTCCGCTTTTGAATCTGCTGGCTTAAAATTACCAAAATGCACCACAGATATATTTTGATACCCTGAATACAACGAAAGCAGTTCGAAATAGGAATCTTTATGCTGTGGATTCAGTTCGTAGTTATTTGAATCATGGCGAATAAGCCCTTGCAGAGAACTATTCGCCTTAACAGAAACAACTTTATTCCCTGCATACTCAAGACGAGTAATAAATTTTTCTGCCTGAGATGACGGATCAAGAAAAACAATCCATGTATCCGATTTGTCTTTAATTTCTTTGTGATTAAACCGTGGCTTCCACCATGGGGTATAAAGTGAGTTATTTGATAAGTCTTTATCTGGCTTACTGGCGCTTAAAATATTGGTACGATCAATCCAAAACTCCTGACGCTCAAATTGGTAGGTTGGCAGACTAACTTTATTAAGATTACAGTTTGCATTGAAAAACTCCCAATTAATATTCACACCATGTAACCACAGTTTTGTTACGGTCTGGTATATGTGCGGCTCGTCTGTTTCGGAAGACATTGAGCCTGGCAGGGAACTGCAATATCTACTGCCTTTTAGATTTCTAATTTTTTTAGAAATCAAAGAAGACAGTACTTGCTCCGGCCCTATTTCTAAAAATACAGCGTTATCATCTATCATTCCTGATAAGGCTTTATCGAACAAAACCTGATTTCTCAGATTTTTTTGCCAATAATCTGGTGACACAGCTTGATCATCTGATACAAGATCACCTGTGACTGTTGAGTACCATGGTAATTTTGGTTTTTCTAAAGTTACTTTTCTAGCTTGGCGTCCTAGCTCATAAGACGCTTCTTCAAAAAATCTACTATGATATGCCCTATCTGTATTCAGGCGAATATAAGGAATTGATTCTTTATCCAAATTCATTGCAAAAAATTCAATGTCGGCATTATCACCTGAAAATACCCTTGAATTTTCTGAATTAACCGAAGCTATTTCAACCCCATTCATAGGCATAGAAATCAGTTTTTCTTCTGTGGCTTGAACTGCCAACATCGATCCTTCTTGAATGTCAGAAGATAACTTCGCACGAACTGCAATAAGATCTATCACGTCCTTGATAGATACCACACCGGCAACATAAGCGGCTGCGTACTCTCCTAAGCTATGTCCCACCACTTTATCAGGTGTAACCCCCCAGGATTCCCATAGCTTGATCAGAGCATACTGAATCGAAAAGATAATGGGCTGTGTTATTATAGGGGGAAGAGACGTAGTCGCGGTGTCATTTTCTGGATAAAGATTTTTTAAAATCTCAATTCCATGCCCCTGTAAGAACAGACCTGCACAAAAATCAATAGCTTCCTTAAAGACTGGCTCATGTAGGTATAAATCTTTCCCGGCGTTTATGTATTTCCCGCCTTGGCCTGAGAATACATAAACTACACGACCATTACCCCTTTTCTCGATTTTTAAATTTTTACTATTAATCTCTGATAGAATCTTCTCTTTGGATGAAGCTGTAAAAGCACATCGATAGTCAAATTCTGCCCTCCCCTGTTGTAAGCTGTAGGCAATATCAGGCAAGGAGCCATTTTCACTGTTAACCAGGAAAGAGCCAAAGTCGCTAAGTGCTTTTCTTAAGGATCCTGCTGATTTTGCAGAAAATGGATAAATAAATGTTTGTCTATTGCTTTGGGAAACTGCAGATTTTGGCGCCTCTTCTAAGATCACATGGGCATTGGTACCACCAAAACCGAAGGCACTCACCCCTGCACGCCTTTTAATATCTTCGGCCACCCATGATGAGGCCTTCTGCGGCACATAAAATGGGCTTTCTTTAAGAGCTATTTCCTTATTAGGTTTTTCAAAATTTAAACTGGGGGGAATAACCTTACAGTGCAAGGCCATAATTGCCTTGATAATGCCAGCCATGCCAGCTGCCTGCGCCAAGTGGCCGATGTTTGTTTTTACAGATCCTAACGCACAAAATGCTGTTTTATGTGTTTCTGAACGGAAGGCCTGTTCCAATGCTTTGAATTCAATGGGATCGCCTAATTTGGTGGCAGTTCCATGTGCTTCAACATAGCCAATTGTATCTGCTGTAACACCACTATTCCCTAATGCCTTTTTGATAACGTCCTTTTGCCCTAAAACACTAGGAGCTGTAAAACCTACCTTTTGTGCGCCGTCGTTATTAATGGCCGAGCCTTTAATAACAGCATAAATATGATCACCATCTTTCTGGGCATGGTGTAAAGTTTTTAAAACGATAATACCAATACCATGTCCAAAGGGTGTTCCTTCAGCATCGGCATCGAATGCTCTGCAACTCCCATCCTTTGAGAGCATAAGGTCGCTCTTATAAGCATAGCCCACTTTATGAGGGACGCGGATAGAGACACCGCCGGCCAAAGCAATATCGCTGTCGCCGCTCAAGATGCTCTGACATG
The DNA here is from genome assembly GCA_003240795.1 of Micavibrio aeruginosavorus. Taxonomy (GTDB): domain Bacteria; phylum Pseudomonadota; class Alphaproteobacteria; order Micavibrionales; family Micavibrionaceae; genus Micavibrio_A; species Micavibrio_A aeruginosavorus_B. The sequence goes on from QFNK01000015.1 coordinate 12,181, forward strand.
CCAAATGTACAGCCACCAATGAGGTCGAACAAGCAGTCTGTATATTTATCGCAGGGCCATTCAGATTGAGTTTATATGCAACCTTGGATGCCAAATATTCACCCAAGTTATTAATCATGAGCTGAATATCTTCCAGAACTTCATAGCTTACAGCTGCTTTTCCTACGTTATTTTGTAGATAAAAGGAGTTATCACAACCCGCAAAAACACCGATACGACCGTTATACTTTTCTGGTACATAAGCAGAATCTTCCAAAGCTTTCCACGAATGCTCCAAGAATTTTCTATGCTGCGGATCCATTGTTGCCGCATCACGATCGCTGTAGCCAAAGAATCCAGGGTCAAATGTCTTAATGTTTTTTAGAAAAGGTCGCCTTTTCACATAGTTTGGATTATCAATATCATTTTTGGAAATGCCCTCGGAAATAAGGCTCTCATCATCTATCTCAAAGATAGACTCTTTACCGTCACATACATTTTTCCAAAACTCTTGAAGATTATCTGCGCCGGGAAATTCACAGGATATTCCTATAACTGCTATATCACGTCTGTTATCTATGGTATCTTTTTTTTGTACTTTAGATTTATTGGAGGCAAGAAGCGTATGTATGTCTTGCCCCCCTTGGGATATCATTGCAGCCAGTTTTGAGATGCAATAATTCTCAAAAATATCAATTACTGAAATATCAACATTCAGGTTTTTTTTAATCTTCTCAGTTAAGGCTGTCGCCTTAATAGAATCCCCGCCAATTTCAAAAAAGTTGTCATGAATGCCAACCTTATCAAGATGTAATATCTCTATCCATATTTTAGAAAGTGTCGTTTCAACACTATTTCTCGGTGCAATATACGCAGAATCGGAATTGCCAATCTCATTAGTGGGTGCAGGAAGCTTCTGACGATCAATCTTACCATTGGGGGAAATTGGTAACTCTTTCAGAACGACGAAATATGAAGGGATCATTGCATCTGAGAGAGATTGTGCAAGAAATTCTCTTAAATTCTTTGTTGCTACCATCCCAGAATCTGCAACAAGATAGGCAACCAAATATTTTTCGCCAGGCCGATCTTCTCTGGCAACGACAACACATTCTTTTATATTGGGGTGCGCGTCTAAAACGGTCTCGATTTCACCCAGCTCAATACGAACGCCCCGTATCTTCACCTGATGATCCAGCCGCCCCATAAACTCAATATTTCCATCAGGAAGATAACGTGCAAGATCTCCGGTTTTGTATAACAACTGGCTATCAGATAATGGGTTTTGGACAAATCTCTCTTCTGTTAAATCAGGTCTATTAAAATATCCTCGCGCGAGCTGCACACCGCCAATATATAATTCGCCGGGCACACCAATAGATAACGGGTTCATCTCCTTATCAAGAATATGCATTTGCGTATTCGCAATAGGTTTTCCTATCGGAATACTGGCACCATCATACTCTAAGCAACACTTCCATGCTGTTACATCAATTGATGCTTCGGTAGGCCCGTAGAGATTATGGAGTTCGCAGTTAAGACTGCTAAAAACTTTTCTTTGCGTTTCTATATGCAGAATATCACCGCTGCAAATTATCCTTCGAATACTTTTGCAACTCTCAAATCCTTCAGTTGAAATAAACGCCTGAAGCATAGGAGGCACAAAATGTAAAGTTGTTACAGCGTGCTTGTTTATTACCTTAATAAGATAACTGGGATCTTTATGCCCCTCAGGGCGAGCCATTATAAGCTTACAGCCCGTGATTAATGGCCAATAGAACTCCCATCCTGATACATCAAACCCTATCGGCGTTTTCTGGAGAACAACATCATCTTTTTCTAGTTTATATGCATCCTGCATCCACAGAATACGATTGGTCATGCCGCGATGAACGCACATCACCCCTTTTGGCTTACCGGTAGAACCAGATGTAAATAAAACACAGATTAAATCATCAGGTGTATATTTAACATTCGGCTTATTATCTGGCTGGTGATTAATCGAAGCCCATTCTTTATCTAGACAAATAATCTGGCAGGGATTTGACTTCAGATTTTTTAAAAGATGGTCTTGAGTAATCAGAGCAGAGGCCGTTGACATCTCTAAAATATATGACCGCCTATCTACAGGATATGACGGATCAATCGGGACGTATGCGGCACCGGTCTTTAGGATACCAATTAGCGCAATGACAAGCTCCAAAGAGCGATCCATATAAACGCCAACAAAATCACCTGATCGAATGCCATTCGATATCAGATAATGGGCAAGCTTATTTGCCCTGGAATCTAGCTCTGCGTAAGTTAAAACCTGATCTTCAAATACTACCGCTATGCAATCTGGTGATCGTAACGCTTGTTCTTCGAATAATTGATGGACACTCTTTTCTAAGGAGTAATTTACAGCCGTTGAGTTCCATTCATTGATTTTGCGTATATGCTCATCATCAGGCATTTAACTTCAGCACTTTCATAATATTCACGGTTCTAGTTTTGTTATATTCCCCATGTAGGGTCTCAGGGCTGATGGAACCGTAATCGATCCGTCGGCATTCTGATAATTCTCCATGACTGCGATTAGGGTTC
>QFNK01000409.1 GCA_003240795.1 Micavibrio aeruginosavorus
CCATGGCTTCACGGATGCGGTCACGCGGAATGCCGACGCCATGATCTTCCACGATCAAAAGCATGCTTCCGTCCTTGTCCATTTTCGCGCCGACCTCGATCACGCCGCTCTTATGCGAATATTTGATCGCGTTGGTGATGAGGTTGATCAGGATCTGGCGGATCAGGCGCGGATCGGCGAACAAAACCGGCAGGTTCGGCTCGATATTTTCCTTTACGTCCAGCCCGCTGTTGAAAGCGCGGTTCGCCATGATGCGGACAACGGATTCCAGAAGGCCGTTCATGTCGATTTCCTGCTCGTCCAGATCGACTTTTCCTGCCTCGATCTTGGACATATCGAGGACTTCGTTGATGATTTCCAGCAGGTGCTTTGCGCTCATGTGGATGTCGTCAAGATATTCCGCGTATTTGCCGTGGCCGAGCGGGCCGAATGTTTCCTTGATCATCATTTCGGAGAAACCGATGATCGCGTTCAGCGGCGTGCGGAGCTCATGGCTCATATTTGCGAGGAAGGCGGATTTCGCGTGGTTGGCGGAGTCCGCCTGTTCCTTGGCAATCCGCAACGAATATTCCATCTGCTTGCGCAGGGTGATGTCCATGATGGTCGTGACCTGAAAGCGCCTGCGCTGTGACAGCTCCAATGTCGCGGTTGTATAAAGCACGTTGGCAACGGCGCCGTTACGGCGTTCCAGTTTCATTTCACCGGAGCTGCGGATACCGCCGCGTATGAATTCATCGTGATTGCTGCGCGCCATATCGCGCTCGTCCGATGAGAGAATATTGATGAAGTCCTGCCCGATCAGATCGTTCCGCGTCCAGCCATAGATACGGACGAAGCTGTCATTGACCTTGACAATACGGCGGTTGTGGTCTGTGACGATGATGCCGACTTCGCTGACGTCGAAGATAGATGTCAGAAGCAAAAGAGCGTCATCGCGTTCGCGCTGAAGCGCGGAGTCATCGGCGATGTTCGGCTGCGCGATGATATCGAGCAATTCGACTTCACCGTTGTTGTCCAGAACAGGACTGATCCAGAAGCCCGGCAGCTGGGCATTGCCCGGAAAGGTTGGCAGCGATTGAATTGTAACGGGCTTCTTTCGTTTGAAGCTGACATTCAAAGAATGCAGCATGTGTTCGGCGTTTTCATGATCGAGGAATGAGTCGACACCGCGGCCGATTACTTTTTCTTCGCTCAGGC
>QFNK01000410.1 GCA_003240795.1 Micavibrio aeruginosavorus
TAAACAGCTCCAACACAACTGGCGCGGGGACCACAGGCGCAATGGTTTCCTCCGTCCTAGTCACGGTTACGCTGGGCTTGTAATAGAGTTCTTGGGCGGCCACGGGCATGGCCGGCGCAAACGCCGCGGTGAGGAGAAGGAGGAATCGGATCATGGCCTGGATCTTAAATCCCCTTCCCTTTTTTGGAAAGGCGCGATATTCAGACAAAAAGAAATTGCTTAAGGAAAACGCGACATGGCCGACCATTCCACTTACAGAAAAGATTTCCCGGTATCGTGGGACGAAATGCACAGAAACGCCAAGGCCCTCGCCTGGCGCCTGCTGGACAAAGGCCCCCTCGAAGGCGGCAAATGGAAAGGCGTTCTGGCCATCACCCGCGGCGGCATGGTTCCGGCCTGTATCATGGCGCGCGAGCTGGAAGTCCTTCTGATCGAGACCTTCTGCATATCCACCTATGACGTCAAGGATATGGGCAAATCCAACATCCTGAAAATGCCGGCCGGCGTGGACAATCAGGGCGAAGGATGGATCGTCATAGACGACCTCGTGGACACGGGCGGCACGTTCAAGATCATCCGCGAACACTTTCCCAAGGCGCACTACGCGGCCATTTACGCAAAACCGAAGGGTGAGCCGACGGTCGACACCTACGTCACGGCCGTATCGCAGGACACCTGGATCCACTTCCCTTGGGATCTGGAAATCCAGTATGCCCACCCGCTGGCCAGAAAACCGCAGGAAAACGCTTGATTTGACGGGGTAAAACCCGCTATAACCGCGTTCATCCGTTGTGATCTGGCTGTAAATCGGCTGCCTCGATTACAAATTGTTGAACTCTTTCAAGGAGATAGAAATGCCGAAAATGAAGACGAAAAGCAGCGCCAAAAAGCGCTTCTCCCTGACGTCGTCAGGAAAAGTAAAGTTCAAGCAGGCCTCCAAAGGCCACCGCCTGATGCAAAAACCAAAATCCATGAAGCGTAAAGCCAAGGGCACGGACACGATGGCCCCGGGCGATGCAGCAAAAGTTATCAAGAGCTTCATGCCATACTGCCGCGCGTCCAAAACGACGACAAAGGCAAAAGCACAAGCTGAAGGAGGTAAATAATGGCACGCGTTAAAGGAGGCCCTCGCGCCCACGCCCGTCACCGTAAGTATATCAAGGCCGTTAAAGGCCAGTAC
>QFNK01000016.1 GCA_003240795.1 Micavibrio aeruginosavorus
TACACGGGCTGCGCGATGGGTGAATATTTCCGCGACAACGGCCTGCATGCTCTGGCAATTTACGACGACCTGTCCAAACAGGCTGTCGCTTACCGCCAGATGTCGCTGCTGCTCCGCCGTCCTCCGGGCCGCGAGGCTTACCCGGGCGATGTTTTCTACATCCACTCCCGCCTGCTGGAGCGTGCCTGCAAACTGAACGACGAAAACGGTTCCGGCTCGCTGACGGCTCTGCCGATCATCGAAACGCAGGCCGGTGACGTTTCCGCCTACATCCCGACGAACGTGATCTCCATCACGGACGGCCAGATCTTCCTGGAAACGGGTCTGTTCTTCAAAGGTATCCGTCCTGCCATCAACGTCGGTCTTTCGGTTTCCCGCGTGGGTTCTGCCGCTCAGATCAAGGCGATGAAACAGGTTGCCGGTTCTATCAAGCTGGAGCTCGCACAGTTCCGCGAAATGGAAGCGTTCGCGCAGTTCGCCTCCGACCTCGACGCCTCTACCCAGAAACTGCTGGCACGCGGTGCGCGCCTGACGCAGCTTCTGAAGCAGCCGCAATACTCGCCGCTGTCAGTGGAAGAGCAGGTCGTTGTGATCTATGCCGGTACGAAAGGCTACCTTGACAATGTCGCGGTGAACGATGTTTCGACATATGAGCGCCAGCTGCTCGATGTCCTCCGCGCGAGCGGCAAGGATATTCTGGAAGGCATCCGCCATGACCAGAAAATCGACGGCGTCGAAGCGAAGATGAAAGAATTCCTCGCCGGCTTCTCCGACAACTTCGCGGCCTCCGCGAAGAAGGCGGCGTAAGGTTCGATCATTGGGAACGCGGAAGGCGACAACCTTCCGCGGCGACACACTAAGACTGGATAAAGAATGCCAAGCTTAAAGGAATTTAGAAACCGCATCACTTCCGTCAAATCGACGCGTAAAATCACGTCGGCGATGAAGATGGTTGCGGCCAGCAAACTGAAAAAGGCTCAGACAGCCGCCGAAGCCGCGCAGCCTTATGCGCGTGCAATGGGCGAGATGATGGACCGCGTTGCGAAAAACGTGGTCATCACCAACGCTTCGCCGAAACTTCTTGCCGGAACGGGCAGGGATGACGTCCAGCTTCTTGTAGTCATTACGTCCGACCGCGGTCTGGCAGGGGGCTTTAACGGAAACCTCGTGCGTCATGCGCGCAATGAAGCACGCCGTTTGATCGCGAACGGCAAGACGGTGAAAATCATCACGGTCGGCCGTAAGGCGCGCGATCTTTTGAAGCGTGATTTTTCCGATAAGATCATCCGCAGCTTCGTCGGTCTCGGCAGCGGCAAGTCTTTGTCCTTTGCCGAAGTGGACGAGGTTACGCAATATGTCCTGTCCCTGTTCGAAGCAGGAGAGTTCGATGTTGCAAGCCTGATCTACAACCGCTTTGTGTCCGTTCTGGCGCAGAAGCCGATGTCCCAGCAGATCATCCCGTTTGCCGCCGCCGAAAGCGTGGCAGCGAACAACAATCAAAAGCCGCAAGAGCAAGCCGGCGAGTCTCTGACGTCTCCGTACTCGTTCGAGCCGGGCGAAGAAGAAATCCTCGCGCTGCTGCTGCCGAAAAACCTCGGCATCCAGGTGTACCGCGCCTTGCTCGATTCCGCTGCCGGTGAACAGGCTGCGCGTATGACGGCAATGGACAATGCGACGCGGAACGCGGGCGACATGATCAAGCGTCTGACGATCCAGTACAACCGTGCGCGTCAGGCATATATTACAAAAGAACTTATCGAGATCATATCCGGAGCGGAGGCAGTCTAATGCGTGAACCAAAGCAAACATTCGGCGCGGCCGCAGCAACACGGCAAGATATCCCCGATATCGACGGCGCGGGCAAAGGCCTGCTTGGTGTCAAGGCACCGGCAGGATACCGCCAGACCGGTGACATACAGGACCGCCTGACGGCTGCAGGATGCATCAAGCCTGCGAATTGTGAATTGAAGAAATAAGGTTTTAAGAGGAAGAAAAGAAAATGGCTCAAGCTCAAGGTTACATTCAACAGGTTCTCGGCGCTGTCGTCGACGTGACGTTCCCGAACGGCGACGTTCCGGCTATTCTGAACGCGATCACGACGGAGAATGACGGCAAGACGCTCGTTCTCGAAGTCGCGCAGCACCTTGGTGAAAACACGGTCCGCGCAATCGCCATGGACACGACGGACGGTCTGGTCCGCGGTCAGGCTGTTGTCGACACGGGCGGCGCGATTTCCGTTCCTGTCGGTCCCGGCACACTTGGCCGTATTCTGGACGTTATCGGCAACCCGATTGACGAGCGCGGCCCGATCGCAACGGACAAATACTACCCGATCCACCGCGAAGCGCCTCAGTTCGTTGACCAGTCTGCCGAAGCCGAGCAGCTGGTTACGGGTATCAAAGTCGTCGACCTTCTCTGCCCGTACCTCAAAGGCGGTAAGATCGGTCTGTTCGGCGGCGCCGGCGTTGGCAAGACGGTTACCATTCAGGAACTGATCAACAACATCGCGAAAGCGCACGGCGGTGTGTCCGTGTTCGCAGGTGTTGGCGAGCGTACGCGCGAAGGAAACGACCTGTACCACGAAATGATGGATGCCGGCGTTATCAAGCTCGACGGCGTTTCTAAAGTTGCCCTCGTATACGGCCAGATGAATGAGCCGCCAGGCGCACGTGCACGTGTCGCTCTCTCCGGTCTGTCCATGGCTGAATATTTCCGCGATGAAGAAGGTCAGGACGTGCTGTTCTTTATGGACAACGTGTTCCGCTTTACGCAGGCAGGCGCCGAAGTGTCCGCTTTGCTGGGCCGTATTCCATCCGCCGTGGGTTACCAGCCGACGCTGGCGACCGACATGGGCGCGCTGCAAGAGCGTATTACATCCACGAACAAAGGCTCCATCACATCCGTTCAGGCCGTTTACGTTCCTGCCGACGACTTGACCGACCCTGCGCCGGCCACGACGTTCGCCCACTTGGACGCGACGACGGTTCTGTCCCGTCAGATCGCCGAGCTCGGCATCTATCCTGCCGTTGACCCGCTGGACTCCACGTCCCGTATTCTCGACCCGCGCGTTGTGGGCGAGGAGCACTACAAGTGTGCGGCCGACGTTCAGAAGACGCTGCAACAATATAAAGCCCTGCAGGACATCATCGCCATTCTCGGTATGGACGAACTGTCCGAAGAAGACCGCCTGGTTGTTGCGCGTGCGCGTAAGATCCAGCGCTTCCTGTCCCAGCCGTTCCACGTCGCCGAAGTCTTTACGGGTTCGCCGGGCGTGTTTGTTCAGCTGGCCGACACGATCAAGGGCTTCCGCGCGATTGTCGATGGTAAGTACGACCACCTGCCGGAAGCTGCCTTCTACATGGTCGGCACGATCGAGGAAGCAGAAGCCAAAGCCAAGAAAATGGCAGCAGAGGCTGCGTAATGTCTAAAAAAGACCGCGATATCGAGAAGGGCTACAGCGACAAGGAGATCGTCGAGAAACTCCGCCGCCTGGCAGACTGCATCGAGAACGGAACGAATTTTGAAATCCAGGTTGCGGGCGAGCGCATTTATGTTCCCGCCCGTGCCGAATTCACAATCGAGCATGAGCGTGAAGGCGGTGAAGAAGAGCTGGAGTTCCAGTTCAAATGGGCTTCCAAGGACTGACGCGGCAGAAGACCGCGCGGCCTTATCAAGAGGATGTGTAGAGTATGTTTTTTGATCCTTCAGAATTGAAGGCTCCACCTATCGCCGAAGTTCGGCAGACGTTGAACGAGCATAACTGCCTGAGCATGAATCCGTTTCTAACGGAAAATAATGCGGGCCGCCTCGCCGACGTTTTTGCCGAAATCGCGGATGATGTATATAGCGCCGCCAAGAAACTCTCCTCGCTTACGGGTATTGCGATGAGCGGTTTTGAAAATGCGGAAGACGCTTTTACGGCACGGGCGGAGGATCTGCTGAAGGAACATGTGCCCGAGAAAATGAACCTGGCCCTGTCCAGTCTCTTTCTGAAGCAGACGATGACTCCGTATTTTGCCTTGCGTGATATGGAGCTGGATCAGGCGAACAGGAAAGCGGTCTGCCCCCAACAGGCGGTGGATGCAATGGACGGGCTTAGCGAACTGTATAAACTGGCGAAGACGATCCCTATCGTTTGCCGGAAACTTGGATAAAGAAAAGAGACTGAACCATGAATGCTGCGACCTTTAATTTCCAACTTGTTTCGCCGGAAAAGATTCTGGTGTCGGAGTCCGCTTGGCAGGTCGTTATCCCGGGTGAAGAAGGTTATTTCGGCGTGCGCGCCGGCCACATGTCGCTTGTTGCCGCTGTGCGCGCGGGCGTTGTCGAGGTTTACGCAAAAGAAGGCGATACGCCGAAGAAGATTTTTATCGCGGGCGGATTTGCCGACGTGACGGCCACGAACTGCACGCTTCTGGCGGAGCAAGCGGTTGCCGTGTCCGAACTGGATGCCGCAAAGATTGAAGCCGAGCTGACGAAACTGACCGCCGACATGAATGCCGCGACCGATGTTGTCGAGCGTACAACATTGGGCCGCAAGGTTGCGCTGACGTCCGTCAAGCTTCAGGCCGCGCAGGCAAAAGCCGCTTAAGCTGTAATCATTAAAGAAAAGGCCGCCTTCAGGGCGGCTTTTTTATTGTATTTTCAGGAAGTCGCGTATCTGCGCTGCGGCCTCGCTCAGGCCGACTTTCTGTATCTCCACACCTGGCGGGAATGCGCCGTGGAGACGGGAGGGGAGCATGGAGTCCATCATCACAAATACACCCTTGTCGTCCGCGCGGCGGATCAGGCGGCCAAACGCCTGTTTCAGCTTCAGGCGCGCGATCCGTTCATCATAACGGCGGCCGCCGAACGCTTCGCGGCGGGCGCGGTGGAGAATGGTTGGCCGCGGCCATGGAACGCGGTCGAAGACGATCAGGCGCAGGGAGTCTCCCGGCACATCAACGCCATCGCGCACAGCATCTGTACCGAGAAGGCAGGCATTGACGTCGTCGCGGAAAATATCCACCAGCGTGCCGTTGTCCATGGCATCGATATGCTGCGCATACAGGTGCAGGCCGCGCTCCTCGAGTTTTGCCGCGATGTTCCCATGAACGGCGCGCAGGCGCTGGATCGCGGTGAAAAGGCCGAGGCCGCCGCCGTTCGACGCCTCGAACAAGGTGCGGTAGGCCGTCGATACCTGCGCCAGATCGTCCTTGCGTACGTCCTTGATGATGAAGACCTTCGTGCGCTCCGCATAATCGAACGGGGAGTCGAACTTTGCCTGATGGATCAGCGGGGTGAGATGCGAAAGGCCGGAAACGTCACGCGCGACGCGCCAGTTTTCCTCTTCGTCCTCCGTTCCGTCGCGCAGGGTCGCGCTGGTCACCGCCATGCCGTGGGCGTGCAGGCTGATGGATTTTGCAAACGGCACCATCGGATCGACCCAGTGCCGGTACAGGCCGACATCGACGGCGCGTCCTTCGATGCGTTCTATTTCCATCCAGTCGATAAACTGTTCCGGCGTCGATGCCTGTTCCAGTGTTTCCAGCATCGCGATCCATCCGCTGATGGTCATGGCCTTGAGGTCCAACGACGATACGACCGCATCTATTCGTCTGCGCGTGTCGGGATCCAGAATGTCCGCCTGTTCATGCAGGCGTTTGCGCAACGCGTTGGTAAGCGCCGCCATCGGTGCCTGTATATCACCAAGCGCGGTTTTCAGTTTCTTGGCCGCGGGCACAACGTCATCCGCAACGGGGCGCGTGTCGGTTTCGAGGGAATAAGGGCCGTCGCGCCCGTCCGCCCGTGCGTGAACCTGTCTATAGACCGCATGAAGAAACTCCTCCGCCGCGCCTGCGGGGGCGGCGTCTTTCAGCCGCACCGTCCATCCGTCGGTGGTCAGGGATTTCGCGGCGTCCAGAATGTCCTGCAGAGTGGCCTCCAGTACGGGATCGCCCGCGACAAGATCCTCGGCGCGCCGTTTCAGGCCGCGGGCGCGTGATTTGCGGCCGCCTTCGTTTCCGCGCAGCCAGCGGCGTATTTCATAGGTTTCAAGCGCTGTCAGGTGGCCGCCATAGGCAGAGTCCGCCGCATCGAACAAATGATGCCCTTCATCAAAAATATAATGGCGTGGCAGGTCGCTTTCGGGGTTTGAATCCGCCGTCTGTATCATGACGAGCGCATGGTTGGCAACGACCACGCTTGCATGACGCGCCTTGCGAACCGACCGTTCGATAAAACATCTGTGGTAATGTTCGCACGCCGAATAAATGCATTCGCCCCGGCGGTCGGACAGGCCGGTGGAATTTTGCGGCCCCAGAAGCCCCGTGAGCCAGCCGGGAAAGTCGCTGCCCGTCAGATCGCCGTCCTTTGTCGCCGCCGCCCAGCGTGCCATGATGCCGGAGGCGATCGCCTCGCGCGGGTTCTTGGCAAGGGCGGCTCCGGCCGCGGATTCTTCCAGGTTCAACAGGCACAGATAATTTTCGCGTCCCTTACGAACGGCGACGCGGGATTCACGCACTTCCGGATCGGGATAGATGCGGCCGAGTTCCTGATGGATCTGGCGCTGCAGGTTTTTGGTGTAGGTGGAAACCCACACGCTGCCCTTGTTTTTCTCCGCCCAGACGCTTGCGGGGGAGAGGTAGCCGAGGGTCTTGCCGACGCCTGTTCCGGCCTCCGCCAGAACGCCGTGCGGATTGACTTCGCCATACTGGTTTGCGGCGGGCGGGATGAACATCGCCGTCATCGCGTTCGCGTAGTCCATCTGCTCGCCGCGTTTTTCCGATCTGTGGCCCAGTGCGAAGGTCAGGCGCTCCCGTGCTTCCTCGCCTGTCACCGGATGATGGGAGGCCGGCGGCGGCGGTGCTTCCTCCGCCCATTCGGGGAGGTTCTTCCAGATGTTCAGATCCGCACGGGACATGACGGGTTCTTTCGCGTCATATGCCTGTCCGTGCGCCGCGAAGATGTAGGGCGTCCATGCCCATCCGCGACCGTTCTGCCCCATCACGCCCGCAATTTTCAACGGGTCTGCACGCCCGCGCCATGTGTCCTTGCGTAAATCGGAAAGAAGCGCGCCCGCGCATTCCATCAGGGCGTAGGGATAGTCCTCCGCCTGTTTCGGCACCTGCATGCCGAGTGCGCGGCAAATGCCGACGGGGGTAGGCACGCAGAACGTCGCGGGATGCACGAAGGCAAAGAGTTCAAGAACGTCGAAGAGGGGCAGGCTGTCCAGCTCAAGCCGTTTGGCGGTGTAGGGCGCATGGCAGACCAGTACGCCGCCGTTCGCCGACAGTTTCCGCGCCGCGGCGTGGGACAGGCGTTCGACGCTGCCGTCCGTATCCAGGACAAAGGCTTCGCGCGCATTGGCGTAGAGCGCGGGAATCTTCGGGATTCTCACGCTTTCTGTCTTGCTGGCCGTGCCTGTGGTTGTCATAGTCTATGACATAGCACGCCGCGCCGCGGTATCAAAAGAATAGGTGATAAATGCCCCTGATTATCCTGCACGATCTCGACGATGACGAGGTTCTGGTCAACACCGACACGCTGACCGCGGCCAAGCGCAAATATCCGGATGAGCGTTCCCAGATTTCGGAGCCGTTTACAAAGCTTTATTTCGTATCCAAGGATAAGACGATGGAGTCGTTGGGCTTCCCTGATTCAGTCAAGGAAACGCCCGCGGAGATCGTTTCCCTTTCGAAGCAATGAAACTCAGCGCGCCAGAATCACATACGAGAAAAAGTAAGTCGTCGCATTGTGTTCATAGCAGAAATACTTGGATTTTTTTCGCCATGATGACATGTCGAACACCGATACGGATGAGTTAAAGAACGTCCCTACGAATTTTTGCCCTGCTGCGACACTTTGTATGATCGTCGTTGATGGAAAGGGGGCCGTGGGAATGCCGCCCATACGGTTTACCGTCTTGCAGAATGGCTCCATCGCCGCCTTCGTGCCTCCGCTCGTGCCGATATGGAGGTATAGGTCCGTTTTATTGTCATTGCCAATCCCCTTGATCGCGCGTCCAACGGTGGCGGTGCCGAAGAGCATCTGATTGGCAACCCCGATCTTTGCGCCCATATCCTGATAATTCAGGCCTGCACCGGTGGTTGAGAAGATATGACATGTGCGGTCGCTCGGCGCATTCGGGTTGTAGTAATCATCGCTGGAATTTTCAGTGCCGTCTTTGTTGCTGTCATACCAGAATGAAATCTCGTTTTCACTGCAGCCTCTCATGAGCAAAGTCTGGATACCTTGTTCTATGCTGGCCGCGTAGCCCAATATGTTGCTCGCGACGATCTGCATCTGTTCCGCATTGCCTGTGTCTTCCGTCTGGCTCCCCGTGCGGGACAGCAGGACGGTCAGACCTCCCAGCAGGAATATGGCGATAAGAATAAGCCAAAGGGCATTACCAGATTCTTTGTTCATAAGATTATCTTACCAAAACAGTATAATAAAATTGATAGGCTTGATTAGGTCCGCCTGTTTGCAAAAAGCACATGCTCCGCTGGCCGGTGCAGCTCCCACCGCAATCAAGTACTGCTTGCCCTGCTGTGTTGTTTATATTGTTTGGAAATTCAAAATAAGGCCAGTTATCTAAAGGGATATTTGTAATACCGAAGGCGTTATTGATTTGTTGGCATACATTCTGTGTTACTTGCAAACGTAACGTTACATCGTTCCCTGTGTTAACGGCGTCTGTTCCAACACCCATAATAGGACGTCTGCCGTCGAAAAAATATTTTTGTGTTATTGCGTGATCATAAGAGACCAGCCCAGATACTGGAGAATATGAATTGTTCGGCGGCGTTGCGAAATATAACCCTCCTCCCTCTGGTCTAAAGAGGTGGCATTTTTTGGATGCGGGAGCATTTGCGTTATAGTAAAGGTCGGAGGAATTTTCTGCCCCATCTCCGTTGTCATCATACCAGAATGATATCTCGCTGTCGGCGCAACCATTTCCTATCATCAGGCCTTTGATCGCCTGTTGGATTTTTTGTCCATATTCTATCATTTCAGTCGCCGCCAGCATCGCCTGATTGTCAGTCAACTGGCTGGTGCCGCTACGCATGCCCTGGCTGAGTGTAAAGCTCAGCGCGGCGAATAGTCCGATCATAATAAAAACCATGAACAAGACGCTTCCAGATTGGGGAGAGGAGTGTCGCGAGGCTTGATTTTTCATAGGGTTTTCGCCATAAAGGTATATCCAATCAATATTTTAGCATAGATTTTGCCCCATGACACAAGCAGAAATGAAAAAAGAAGGCCTGTCGACGAACCCGAAGGAGGCGCGCGAGCAGAAGCTGGCCGAAATCCGCGCCCGCGGTCTTGAGCCTTACCCGCACAAATTCCACCGTTCCCACCAGGCGCAGGAGCTTCAGGACAAATACGCCGCCCTTGAAAACGGCGTCGAAACCGAAGATGCGGTTGCGGTCGCGGGACGTATCATGGCGATCCGCAACAACGGTATGTTTCTGGACCTTCAGGACGCGTCCGGCAAAATCCAGGTGTTCTGCCACAAGGACACGATGAGCCCTGAGGCGCTTTCCGTTCTCGAGCTTTTCGATATCGGCGATATCATCGGCGCGCACGGCACCATCCGCCGCACGCCGCGCGGTGAGCTTTCGGTGCGTGCACAGACGGTGGAAATGCTGTCCAAATCCATGCTGCCGCTGCCGGAGAAATATCACGGCCTGACGGATATCGAGCAACGCTACCGCCAGCGCTACCTCGACCTCATCATGAACGAGGAAAGCCGCGAGACGCTCCGCAAGCGTTCCAAGATCGTTTCCTTTATCCGCAACCACATGGAAAGCCTCGGCGCGATCGAGGTGGAAACACCTGTGCTGAACCCGATCCTCGGCGGCGCGAATGCGCGTCCGTTCACGACGCACCATAATGCGCTGGATTCAGATTTCTATCTTCGGATTGCAACGGAATTGCCGCTCAAGCGCTTGATCGTCGGCGGCCTTGCCGATGCCGTTTTTGAAATTGGCCGACTGTTCCGCAACGAAGGCATTTCGATCAAGCACAATCCGGAATTCACGACCATCGAGGGTTACCATTCCTATATGGATTATAACGACATCATGGAGCTTACCGAAAACATGGTGCGTCAATGCTGCCTCGCCGTGAATGGCACGATGCGGATCCAGATGGGCGAAAACACAATCGATTTCGAACCGAAATGGAAACGCCGTTCGATGATCGAATTGGTACAGGATGCAACGGGCGTTGACTTCCTGACGTTCGACAATGCGAAGGATGCCGCCGCCGCCGCGAAGAAGCTGGGCGTTCATACGGAATCCCATGCGAACTGGGGCGATGTCGTCGCGGCCGTGTTCGATGACAAGGTCGAGCATACACTGATCCAGCCGATCCACGTCACCGACACGCCGATGGATATTTCCCCTCTGGCGAAAGTGCACCGTTCAAACCCGCGTCTTGTCGAGCGTTTCGAGAGCTACGTCAACGGCTGGGAAATCATCAATGCGTTTTCCGAGCTGAACGACCCGAAAATTCAGCTGCAGCGTTTTGAAGAGCAGGTGGCACTGAAAGAAGCCGGCAACGAAGAAACGCAGATGCTGGACGACGATTACGTCACTGCGCTTGAATACGGCATGCCGCCGACCGGTGGTTTCGGTATGGGGATTGACCGTCTGGTCATGCTGCTCACCGGATCGCCGAACATCCGCGACGTTATCGCGTTCCCGACATTGAAACCGAAAAAGGACTAATCATCATGGCGCAATCTCTTGTCGATCAGGCAATCGAAGCTGTTTACAAATCCATCCATAACAACAACGAGGAAATCGACGCCCGCATCAAATCGTTGAAAGAGGCGCTTGCCGCCGAGGGTCAGAAGCAGGCAATGTTCAAGCCGGAGCGTCTGGCCATGAACAACCGCCAGGGCCGCAAAATGATGCAGACTTATTTCAAAAAGCGCGGCGTGACCGTTGCGTTTGATAATACCCCAGATAATGTTTAAATATTATAAACATTGGAAAAATAGACGGAAAGCAAGCGAATTATACTCTTGGCTTGATGAGTTTCTTTTTGCCTTTGATGCAATGACAGATAAGGATAAGCGATCATTTAAATCGCTCGTAGGGTCTTTATCTATTAATATTATGAGCCAAGCTGGCTACATAAATTGGTATGATTTTTTAAAGATATCGAGGGGTTCTAGGAAAAATTTAGTGAAAGCTATGAAAATTTGGGAGAAGCGTGCGTTAGAAGACGGTGATACTATAGCTTCGATAGGCTATGCTTATGTCAGATCAAGTATTGAGGCTTCATTGCTTGAAAAGGAGTATTTAGCTTATACTGTAGAAGAATTAACAAATACGGCAATATCAGAATATATAGAACAAATCACAACTCAAAGGTTAGAATTCCTTAAGGGGTAAAGTCGTCGTAATTCTTGTTTTCATCAGGAAACGCGTTGTTCTTGCGAAGTGCAAAGCCCACAGCGGCGGCTGAAAATGCCGCAATATAGGGGCTTTCCGGCATGCGCTCTGTGGCTGTGCCGATGATAAGCGCGGCGGCAACGCTTATTGGAACATAGCGCACGTTCTGTCTTGAATGGTCGCCGTTAAAACAGTTTCCTATGGCGACACCCAACGTTCCTGCGAAAATTCCCAGATTGAAATGATTGGCCATGTCGCCGCGGTTCGGTGTCATGCCAACTATTTCCATGCCGCGCTGGAACAGTTCCAGCCCCGTTACGGACAATACCGACACATAGGCCGGAAACTCGACATGGTAGAATAGATCGCGCAATTTTTGTCTTGTTGAACTCATTACACTCTCACTTAAAAAATCTAGAATTTTTTCTCCGGCAGTCCGGTGCCAACGCGGCCATAATGGTCGCCCTTGTTCGGTGCGTATGCGTCCGTCCAAGGCGTGACGATATCGGAAAGGGCGGGGCGTTCACGCTCTTCCGGCTTGTCGTTTTGGGTTCCTATATAGATGAAGCCCGCAATGCGGTCGCGTTCGTCGCAGCCGAGAGCGCGTTTTACTTCCACGTTATAGGCCGGCCAGCCGGAGAGCCAGTTGCTGCCGAAACCCAGCGCATTTGCGGCAAGGCACAGATTATAGCAGGCGGCGCCTGCGGACAGGATTTGTTCCCACTCCGGCGCCTTGCCTTCCTTGATGCGGGAGATAACGGCGATCACCGTCGGCGCGCGCAGGAACTGCTCGCTTTCCAGCTCCAGCTTCGCCTCGGCCGCGTCCGGATCTTCGAGAAGGTAGGCGCGTTTCAGAACTTCGCCGAATGATTTTCGCGCTTCGCCTTCGAACGTCACGAACCACCATGGCGCGAGTTTGTTGTGGTCGGGCACGCGGCTCGCTGCGGTCAGGATGTCGTTCAACTGTGACGTGTCAGGCCCCGGTGCTGACAGGTTTTTAAGAGACGTCGAACGGCGTGTGTGGAGTGTTTGAATGATGCTCATCTTTATATTCCCGTAAACGGCCCTTTGTAATCTTTCCATCGGTCGGGGCGGTCTTCGGCCGGAACGGCGAGCCAGCCGCGGTTCAGCACGTCGAGTGCAGGATCAAGGAATATTCCGTTGTCCATCACCATTTCATCATCGAGATACATCCGCCCGCCGCAGCCATAGAGCATGGTGGTGACGTCCCAGTGATCGACGCTGCGGTTGCCGTTGTCGACATGCACGGGCGTGCCGAGATAATCGGTCATCGTGTACGCTGCGCCGAGTGCGAGGTGAAAACTCCCGCCGATTTTTTCAACGAGAAGGCCGTTGAGCACGTGGCGCTTCAAATGCGGGTTCGTGCCGATGCCGAGTTCGCCGACATAGGAATTGTTCGGATCACGGTCGAGGAAAGCCTGAAACACGTTCGCGCCCTTGTCGGCGGTAAAGGAGACAATCTTTCCGTCCTTGAACTCCAGCGTCAGGTTTTCGATCACGCTGCTCTTGTCGCTCTTCGGGTTGAATTTTCCCTTTGCGACAATCGTCCCGTTGAGGCTGTCGCGGCGCGGGGCGGAGAATACTTCAGACCCCGGCACGTTCCTATAGGCCATGGAATTGCAGAAGGTGAACTGCCGCCCGTTTTCGTCTGTCAGCTCCATCGATATGTCCGTGCCGTCATCGTTGGTAAAACGCACATGTTTCGTGCGGTTGAGGCGTTCGATCAGAACCTCGTGCGCCTTGACGATCAGGTGATCGGGCTGGTCGGACATTTCGAAATGAAGTTGCAGGTAGTCATCCAGAGGTATGCCGTCCAATTCCGCATCTATTTCTGTCGGGAAATAGGTGAGGGTGAACACGACTTCGCCCGATCCTGTCTTTTTGGAATAGGGACGCATGAATGTATCGAACAGTTTCGATTTTTCCGCATCGCCCTGCACCGCGGACGGGGGCATAGAATTCGGCATGGCGGTGATGCGGTGCGTGACGTCCTTGAACAGGTTCAGGCGGTAATCCGCGTAGGCCTTCAGACCCGTTTCGTCCGCATGGGAAATGAGAAGGCGGGAGAAGTCCGTATCCGGCGCGTCGATGTGGAAGGGGATGCCGCGTTTCCACAAATCGCGCAGCATGTAATCGGCGATCAGGCCGGCATGGTAGCCGATGGTAAAATGAACCTCCGTTCCCGCCTTGTCCGTGACGAGGTTCAACAGCTTCGCGCCCATGGCGTTCTGCAGTTCCATTTCCAGCGGGATAGGGGGCAGGGCGGTGAAATTCTTCGGCTTGTTCGCATCATATGCGGCGCGGAACGTCTGGCTGTCGCCGAGGCCCGCCTTGTAGACTGCCACGGCGCGGGCGGCGAGCTGGGCCGCCTCCACCGCGTTCGGGCCAGTGGTAAAAGGCGATTTGAGGAGTTCGAGCGCATAGGCCGCTTCGGTGACGAACAGGCCGCCGGAAACCTCCCCCAGTTCGGTGGCAAGATCTTCGAGTTTCGGGCTTAAATCTTTGTTTTCCATGCCATCAAGATAAAGGATTTACGCCTGTTTACAATGGCTTGTTTCATTCTATATTTGTCTGCATGTCAGACGAATTATTCATGCCCGTCCTCGCACCGAAGATTACCCCCGGCTCCACCATCAAGCCGTTCGAGGGGGCGATCCCGTTTAAGATCAATTCGGAATTCGAGCCGTCCGGGGACCAGCCGGCGGCGATCGCAAAGCTTGTCGAAGGGCTTGAAAACGGCCTGTCGGATCAGGTTCTGCTCGGCGTTACGGGATCGGGTAAGACCTTTACTATGGCGCAGGTCATTCAGGCGACGCAGCGTCCGGCCCTGATCCTCGCGCCGAACAAGACGCTTGCGGCGCAGCTGTATGGGGAGATGAAGGCCTTTTTCCCCGACAACGCGGTCGAATATTTCGTGTCCTATTACGATTATTACCAGCCGGAGGCGTATGTTCCGCGCACCGATACGTTCATCGAAAAGGACTCCTCCATCAACGAGCAGATCGACCGGATGCGCCACTCGGCGACGCGCGCGATTTTCGAGCGCAAGGACCTGATCATCGTGGCCTCGGTTTCCTGCATCTACGGTATCGG